>DBCW01000044.1:0-11853 GCA_002293265.1 Eggerthellales bacterium UBA948 | reverse complement strand
AGCTGCATGAGATCAAGGACTTTTTGACCAACCCGCAGCGCTATGTAGAGCTGGGTGCCAAGATTCCACACGGCGTTATATTAGTGGGTCCTCCGGGTACCGGTAAGACTTTGCTTGCCAAAGCGGTTGCCGGCGAGGCAGGACGTGCCGTTCTTCTCCATTTCCGGTTCGGATTTTGTAGAGATGTTTGTTGGTGTGGGTGCTTCGCGTGTACGCGACTTGTTTGAGCAGGCCAAACAGGCTTCTCCCTCCATTATATTTATCGATGAAATCGATGCGGTTGGTCGTCAGCGTGGTGCCGGTCTTGGTGGCGGGCACGACGAGCGCGAGCAAACGCTCAACCAGTTACTTGTGGAGATGGACGGTTTTGAAGACCATCAAAGCGTCATCTTAATTGCCGCTACCAACCGTGTAGATATTCTCGACCCGGCGCTGCTAAGACCGGGACGTTTTGATAGGCAGATCGTGGTAATGCGCCCCGACCTTAAAGGTCGCGAGCAGATTCTTCGCGTGCACTCTGAGGGCAAACCGCTGGCACATAGTGTAGATATGGAGAAGCTTGCGCGTATGACTCCGGGCTTTACCGGTGCCGATCTTGCCAACTTGATGAACGAGGCCGCGCTGCTTACAGCGCGCAAAGGCAAAAAACTGATCACCATGCTGGAACTTAACGAGGCCATGGAGCGCGAAATTGCCGGCCCCGAGCGCAAGAGTCGCGTAATGACCGAAAAGGAGCGTCGCACCATTGCATATCACGAGGCCGGGCATGCGATAGTTGGGCATGTGCTTGAGCACTCCGACCCGGTGCATAAGATATCGATCATCAGCCGCGGACAGGCTTTGGGCTACACGCTGTCGCTGCCGGAAGAGGACAAGTTTTTGTCATCACGTAACGAAATGTATGATGACCTGGCTGTGTTCTTGGGCGGACGTGTGGCAGAAGAGATTTTCTGTGACGATATCACCACCGGTGCTTCAAACGATCTGGAGCGTGCCACCAAGATGGCTCGCCAGATGGTCACGCGTTACGGAATGACCGAGGCCTTGGGCTCTCAGGTCTACGGCGAGGCCAACCATGAAGTATTCCTCGGGCGCGATTACTCCGCCACGCCTGACTATAGTGAAGCTACTGCTCAGCGCATCGACGAAGAAGTGGCGCGCATTATGAGCATGGCTCACGCGGTAGCTGTTAAGGTGCTGGAGGAGCGCAAGGATCAGATGGATCTGATGGTGCAGGTGCTCATCGACCGCGAGACTGTAGAAGGTTTGGCGCTGGACGCACTGCTCAACAATACCTGGGATGATTATCTGGAAAACGAAGACGACATCTTGGCTAAAAAGGCCGAGGACGAGCGCAAACAGATTGAGGAAGACGAGCGCCATGCGGAGGAAGAGCGCAAACGTCAGCTAAAAATGATGCCGCCGCCACAAAGTGCCAGCCAAGCAGTTACTCCGCCAAACTCCGGTTCCGGAAGCAACAAAGCTAATCCTACTTTGGAAGACGTATTCAGCGGCAAGACCGACCTGGAGAACTTTGTGCAAAAGCGTCTGGGTATTGAGCCTCCTGCCAGGGAAAAAGCTGAGCCTAAGAAAGATGCGAAGCCCGAGAAGCCAGCCGTCGACGAGGGAGTTTTGATAGATGTTGGCGATAGCGACGGTGATAGTACCAGCGACAGCAGAAGCGGCAGCGAATCCTCCACATCTGAAGGAGACGCCAACGCAGACGAGAAGCCAACTACAAAGGTGAAGGTAGTTAAAAAGACCCGCGCAAAAAAGACCGATGCCGGCAGCAAGGATGAAGAGTAAGTTTTGGATTTAGAAAAGATACAACAAGGTGTGCGCCTGATTCTTGAAGGCATTGGTGAGGATCCCAACCGTGAGGGCTTGCTTGAGACTCCGGCGAGGGTTGGGCGGATGTATGAGGAGATCTGTGCGGGAATCACCATGGATCCCAACGAGCTTTTTGAGAAGAGCTTTGGCGAAGATCACAAAGAGTTGGTACTGGTTAAGGATATTCCTTTCTACTCCATCTGTGAGCACCACTTAGTGCCGTTTTTTGGACTAGCACACGTGGGTTATATTCCCGGCGAAGACGGGCGCATTTGTGGCATATCCAAGCTGGCCAGGCTGGTAGACGTGTTTGCCAAACGATTGCAAGTTCAAGAGCGCTTGACCTCACAGGTGGCTGATACTTTGGTTAGCGAACTGGAACCGCGCGGTGTAATAGTGGTTTTAGAAGCCGAGCACCTTTGTATGTCGATGCGCGGCGTAAAAAAACCGGGCTCCAAGACAACAACATCTGCCGTGCGTGGATTATTTGAAACTTCACAAAAAAGCCGAGAAGAAGCTTTGTCGCTGATCTTTAGACAGTAGTGTTTACAGAGCTTGAGATTTTGAAATTTAAGACAGATTGCAGGATAAATATGTGGCCAGACTGTCCGAAAACGATGTGCTTTGTCCATATTGTCATTCCCGCGAAAGCGGGAATCTATTTATCCAATACAACGCTTGCTGCTTGCTGTGGATTCCTGCCTACGCGAGAATGACAGAGGGAATGTGGGAATGACAGAATTAGACTTTTCAGACACCACGTGGCGTTGCGGTGGGTTTTCTTTCGATTTAGATAAGCCCCTGATTATGGGCATCGTCAACGTAACACCGGATTCGTTTTCTGATGGCGGTGATTATTTTTCTTGCGATGTGGCTTACGAGCACGCTTTGCAGTTGGTAGCTCAAGGCGCTGCGATTATCGATGTGGGCGGCGAGTCTACCCGCCCGAGTTCCGACGAGGTTTCTGCAGCTGACGAGCTGGCGCGCGTATTGCCTGTGGTTACGCGCCTAGCTGCTGAGGGTGTAGTTGTGTCTGTAGACACGCGGCACGCGGAGGTAGCATCGGCGTGTGTAGCCGCTGGGGCTGCGATTATCAACGACGTGTCCGGTTTTCGCGACCCGGAAATGGTTGCTGTAGCGGCTAACTGCGATGCCGGATTGATAGTAATGCACATGCTGGGCGAACCCAAAAACATGCAAGCAGACCCAATATATGTGGATGTTGTGCGCGAAGTAGGGGAGTATCTTTGCTCGCAAGCTGCGATGCTGGAGGCAGCCGGAGTTGCAGGCGAGCGCATTGCCATAGATCCGGGCCCCGGCTTTGGCAAAAACTATGAGCACAATCTGGCATTGCTGCGAGGAAATAATGAGTTGGCTTCGTTAGGATATCCGCTGGTAGCCGCGTTCTCGCGTAAGAGCTTCGTTGGGCAACTGGCCGGCATTACTGATGTCAAGAAGCGAGACGGAGCCTCGGTGGCGATTGCATGTTACGCCGCCGATGCAGGAGCAAGGATTTTGCGCGTCCACGATGTGGCCGGTACCCGAGAAGCCTTGGCTGTGTTGGAAGTAACCGGAGCATTTGACCAAGCTTGGCATCGTGCGATTGTTGCCCTAGGGTCGAATCTGGGAGATTCAACTGCGACTATAGAAGCTGCAATCCAAGAGCTAAACTCAAACCCCAAAGTTTCTGTGGTGAAAACGAGTAGCATCTATTTGAGCGAGCCCGCCTACAACGAAGAACAAGAGCCATTCAGCAATGCAGTAATCGAGATCAAAACCAAGCTAAATCCATATGAACTTCTAAGCGTATTGCAAGCAATAGAAGACAGTTTTGGAAGAACCCGTAGCGAAAAAGCAAACGCCCCACGCACCCTGGATCTAGACATAATAGACTACGAAGGCAAAGTAAGCGACGACCCAGTTTTGCTGCTACCACACCCCGTTGCGACAGAGCGCGACTTCGTAGTAACCCCACTACTAGAGATCATCCCGGATTACACACTGGCAGACGGCACAAAAGTAAGCAAAGAAACAGTAACTGTAGGAAAAGTCTGTCATTTCCGTAACCTTCCCTGTCATTCCCGCGAAGGCGGGAATCCACACCCACAAGACACGGACGACCCCACTCCCGGCAAACTACAAATCTGCGCAACCCCCATAGGCAACCTAAGTGACATAACCCCACGCGTAGTAGAAGCCCTAAAAACCGCCGACATAATTCTAGCCGAAGACACAAGAGTAGCCCGCAAACTACTAACCCATCTAAACATACACGCCAACAAACTCCAACGCTGCGACGAAAACGTAATCCGCCAAGCAACCCCAAACATCATTCAAAAGATCCAAGCAGGCAGCCAAGTAGCCCTAATATCAGACGCAGGCACCCCAGGAATAGCCGACCCGGGAAGCTTCTTGATAGATGCCGCAATAAAGACCGGCTGCCAGGTAGAAGTACTACCGGGCGCCAGCGCCGCAATATGCGCAGTAGTAGCCAGTGGTCTAAGCTCAACAGATCACACAAATACCCCGGCGTTCTACTTTGGCGGCTTCCTGCCCCGCAAAAAAGCCCAAATCACGGCAACACTAAACAATTTGGCAGACCTAAACGCCCTACTAGTATTCTTCGAATCCCCGCACAGAACAGCAGCAACACTAGAGGCAATAGCGGAAACATTTCCGGATCGTCAAGTAGCTCTAACAAGGGAACTGACAAAACTACACGAAGAGGTAATTCGCGGCAGCGCTAAAGAAATAACAGCCGAGCTGGAGCAGCGAGCCCAAAAAGGCCAACAGCTAAAAGGCGAAATAGCCCTAGTAATCGCACCTAATCCACAAAAAAGAGAAAAACGAGTGCATCAAGACCGCTATGCGAATAAAAATTGTAGTTCTTGAGTTCTATACTGATGTTTTGTCAGCTAAAAGTATCCGTCTCGCCTCCAGAGCGGCAGCGTTACGCAAAAACTCTGACCTAGGAACACCTTGCGGTGGACCACTGCGCCTCTCTGTCATTCTCGCGAAGGCGGGAATCCACTGCCAAGAGCCTACCACTACTACTGTGATAATTAAGTGCCATCTTATTTATTCTCTCAATAAAGTGTTGCAACTTTTTCTTGTCGTAAAAGGAAAAGAGAAAATCCTCACTTGAGTTATTAAAGTAAATTGTGAGTTTGTATGCGTCGTTGTTGACATAAATCCGAGAGGCATCCATACGAGCCATGTTGCCGTTTACCTGCAATTGATTGATCGGAAAGTAAGACGTAGCACTCTCTTTGTCATAGAGACTCAGTTTTTTTGATACGAAAATGATGTTTAAATCAGTAAGCATGAGATCACCACACACAAAATCGCTCCCGAGAAACACTCGACTTTTATCTTGCTTACGACCAACATCTTCGATCAACTGAATAACAGTTTCATTTTGGCTCAACTGAATAGTGTTCACACATCCCCCGTTTACCAATAAGGCTCATACATATAGAAATACGTATTAGATTATATAATAAACAGTAAGATATAAATATGAATGTGGAGAATTAATTCCGACAACTCTGCTCATCACTCCATAAACTCTCTATTGCAAGAATTAAGTCACATGAACCCTAACGCATAAAACTATCCAGCCACCTTGCACCCCTCTTTGTCATTGTCGCTCTGGCGAGAATACACAAACCAAGTCACTGCTGTTAACGGCTGCCACTGTCTGCCATAATGTAACTCACCAAATAAGGCACTTGAACCTAACTTGAGCAAAGACGAAAGGCTAAAACCATGATTCTTAAACCTGCTCACGAAAGACTCTTTTTCAAATTAATGGAAGTCTTAACCGATTATGCTAATGAAAGGTACGACATTCTCGGTCATCCATATGATCAAACTCCACGAAATAAAAAGTATGACGAAGAGCGTACTTTGATTCTAGAAAAGATTTGGAATACCGAAGAGATAATCCCGGAGTTCTTAAAAGAAAATCCGGCAAAACTAAGCAGCCATGAACGAGAGTGCGTAAAGCAGTGGCAATACGCACTAACACGTAGCTTCATTGTGGCCAACCATGAGGACGGCTACGCCCATTTTCTAGCCGATGATTACGTTTATGCTGTGTCAGGATTGTCAAAAGAGATATCATCAATGCTTCGTGAGACTCCTTGTTTTGTCACAACTACGCTTCTTCCTTTCGAAGGAACCATCGTCTACGATTCGCAGATCAAAAGCAGTCCTATCGCTTTTGCTCCACAAATGATAGAGCTATTTACTAAAGAATATGAGCAAGCAAAAGCACATGGGAAAGTGTATAGATCTGCTGCGGCGTTTATTAACAATTCAGAGTACCATCGCGAAGTAGCACATCAACGAAAGTTGAATGAGCAGATCGATGATTACCGTGCAGAGAAGCGCAAGGAAGATCCGGATTACGACATGCCAAAGGGGATGCACATGGGACGTCTGTCGGGTCTTACATTTGAAGAGCGCGAGGCGACCATAAAGGAGACCATCAAAGAGATGGGCAATGATCCGGAAGATGGTGATGAGTATTATTTTAGAAGATCTCTCGATAAGCTCTCTACTGATATAGCACCAGATAATATCAAAGCTGCTTTAAGTGCAACTACAAAAGATGAGCTTATGGTTATAGCTAGAGCATTTGAGATACCCAAGTATGGAAAGTTAAAGAAGACTGAGCTGGTAGAGCGGCTAAAAGACAACGAAGATCTGTTGGAAGGGCTTCTTGTGCACTACTATCTTGATGTAGATGATCAAGACTACAAGCTGTTTATTGATTTGCTCGATAATGACGGCAAGGAAACCCAGCTAGCTTCAGAGTTAACAAGCAACGATCTTCTTCCGCATTCTCCTCCATTTGTTTTTAATTACAGGCAGGGAAATCAGGTTATTACAAAGATACCTCGAGAGATCATGGACTATATTAAGGCGTATGATACCGAATATCTAGCTTTTAGACATGACTGCCGGACGCACATTAAAAACCTTGCTTTTGCATGCGTAGCGTTATATGGTTTGATTTCTTTAGCAGATTTTCTTAACTTGCATGAGACATATTATCCAGAGGACGGTTACGACATAAGCACATTAAGTGCAGAGTTGATCCATATGCTTTCTACGCATACGATTCCTTATGAGCTTTGGTATGACACTAGCGAGCAGCCGTATCCTGTCGATGAGGATGACGTTGCCAACGACCAGTTTTTTGATACGGTTTATTTAATTAACCCCGCACTGGTGAACAACTATTTATATGATCCATCTGTTTCAATCGATTTTAATGATGAAGAAAATGATGAAATGCAAGAGGCTGTCGAAGCATATAGATATCATTTGGTAGAGCGACATGACGAGATACCACGAAAGCTATTGGAGAAAGAAGAGATAGAGAATTTTTTCATCCTTGACTATGTGCGAGCAATTCCGGAAGTCAGAGAATTGTTGCAATATTTGGATAGCCATGTCCCAGATGATGAAGATGATTTGTTTTTTGCAGACGGAGCTTTGTTGATGATTATGGATGGTGTCAATCATGATTATCCACCGCAATTTTATATTGAAATTTTTTCCAACAAAGGCTATAGCTTTGAAAGCATTGATAATGCAAATGATCTTTTGGGCGTTATAACTAAGGCGGTCAATGCAATGCCAAGGTGGTCCAACAATGGGCACTCGCCCATGGAGCTGTATGAGCAGTACGGACTGTAGTGTCATAGCGGTTTAGTAGCTGTGTTGCATAACGATCTTCCACTAGCTAGAGTTTGCGCAGTGAAACTTCAGCTAAGTGTTGTTAAGATAGTGAGAGCAATATGAAAACCTGCGCGGAGAGGAAAACGCATGATAGTAACAACAACACCGCAAATCGAGGGAATGAAAGTTATAGAGTACAAAGGCATAGTGTTTGGCGAGGTAATCACTGGCATCAATGCCATAAAAGACATAGCCGCCGGACTAACAAACTTCTTTGGTGGACGCAGTGATTCCTACGAGGGCGAACTACTACAAGCCCGCGAAAATGCTCTATACGAAATGTCACAACGCGCAATAGAGCGAGGCGCAAACGCAATAGTAGGCGTAGACTTCGACTACGAAGTGCTAGGTCAAGGCAACATGCTAATGGTAACGGTAAGCGGAACAGCCGTAGTGGTAGGGTAGAGCCAAACGCCACAGATGTCATCTTTAGCATAGCGCAAGATGCGGAGCCGAAAGACCCAGGCACAGGCTTTCTTGGTGACAACGGATGTTGCTCAGAAAATTTGCATAACCACAAGCACCAGAGTAAAACAAATGATGCAAGAGTATTACGAAATTTTTCGTTACGAAAAATTTCGTAATACTACTTATTGCCAGGAAGCGTCGAGGCAATAATGCGACACCACGGCAAAACACCAACCAGCACCACATACAGCGCATTAAAAAAACTAGCGACACAAGGACATCTGATCAAAGAAGCGACCTACGCCATAGAAGACCCATTCTTTGAGATGTGGATAAGGAGCAGGCGCTAAAGGTGACATGTCTGCTGCAGTCTGTGCATTATTTGCACAGACTGTAATCTAGTAGGTTGATCGAAGTATTTGTTCAACTGCTATGAAAAAGTGATTGTTGATATCGACAAAAAGCAATACAATGTATGAACAATAAATTACAATGTATGAATGGAGTTAGCACAAATGGCAAATACCACCGTGACCATACGTATGGACAAAGAGTTAAAAGAGCAAGCTGAAGAGCTCTTTAGTGACCTTGGCATGAATATGACTACCGCCTTCACAATTTTTGCCAAATCAGCGGTTCGTCAACAAAAGATTCCCTTCGAGATTGAACGAGATCCATTTTATAGCGAAGCCAATATGAACAGGCTGCGAAAAGCAGTAGCTGATGTTGAGTCCGGCAAATCTATACTTACTGAGCACGAGTTAATAGAGGTCGCAGATGATTAAACTCTGGCAGGAGGGGCTTGGGAAGACTATCTTAGATGGCAAGCACAAGATAAGAAGACCCTTAATAAAATTAACAAGCTAATTAAAGATATCGAGAGAAATGGATACCATGGCATCGGAAACCCAGAACCGCTAAGAGGTGACTTAAGTGAATTATGGAGCGTTAGGATAGACAATAAGAATAGAATTGTCTTTCGGATCGAAGGAGGGGTACTTGAGATTTGGCAATGCGGCTCACACTATAGAGACAAATAGTTTGGTAGTAGTGGGCGCACTTAAAAAGATCGCCACATCTTGCTCCAGAGCCTGGCGCAAAACAGAGCGCACCCACTCTGGTTTCATAGGTCGAGCCTGATGCCCACTTTCACCACCAAGAATTAAGGTTACAATAGCATCTTACAATAATGTATAATGAAAAATAGTATTCTTGAAAAACTAAAAAATGGGGGGGGTAATGGCATGTATGCAATGAATAGAGAAACGGTATTAAAAAGACTGAGAGACTTTGATGCAGCAGCCAAAGAACGTATAGGACAAATAGAGCCAAAACCAAGAGTGGTGATAATGGGTGGAAGCGCATTACTGCTTTTAGGAAGGCTAGATCGAGTAACACATGACATCGATATCTTAACTGTGCCTAGAGAACTTAACGAGTTAATTGTCAAGTATGATATGAATTCTGGAGTAAAAGCTTATATTGACTGTCTTCCATATAACTATGAAGACAGGCTTGTAATTATAGACATAGGTGATACTTGCCTAGAATATTTGACACCATCTTTAGAAGATCTTGTTGTAACCAAGCTATATGGAATGCGCCCACCAGATATAGAAGACCTAAGAAGTGAAGAGATTGTCGAGAAGATGGATTGGGAGCTATTAGAGTTTTTGGTGTTTGATAAAGATGAAGCCAAAGCCAGCTCATTATCGGAGCGCAGGTACATAGAAATGACCAAATCTTTTATGCAGTATAAAAAGGAGTTTTATCATGAGGGAATTAACATTCCAAGGATTTCTTAAAAACTACATAAGAACACTGAGCGATACCAGCACGCTTAGTATAAGCAGGTTAGCAAAGGAAGTTTTGCCAAACAAGAGCAGGATTGCTGAGCCGCTGTATCTCTATGCCGTCATTATCGGAGATAATGATCGCTTGGCAAAACTGACATCGGTTGCTTACTACAAAAGCGAATTTGAGGACTTGAATTCAAGTTTCACCACGCGTGAGAAACTACTCGACGCTCTGGAAAAAAATAGCAGTACAATTCCACCAAGATATCAAAAGGTTTTTAATACTTATGTTGCACAAAAAAACAGAATAAATACTGACAGGGAATATTGCTTAAGCGCCAGAAACACGATTCGCAATCTACAGCAAGAGTTGCACGTAACCAATTATCGTTTATATAAAGACCTAGAACTCAACCCAGGAAATGTCAACAACTATTTGCGTAACGGAACGGTAGCCCATATAAGCAGAGCAACCGTACAAAAAATACTAAATTATCTACGAGCTATAGAAGCGAAAGGCTTGATGCGGATGTAAAATCAGCGGTTTGCCAGCAAAGGATTCTATCTGAAAAGCTTCCATTCCTCAAACACAAGGCATCATCTGAATAACCTTGCCATCAAGAGTCTTACCATTAGCTTTCTTGTTCCTTTTAACCCCATCAGAACCCCATGTTCCCCACTGCTTAAAAAAGAACGCCACATCTTGCTCTTGAGCCTGGCGCAAAACAGAGCGCACCCACTCAGGCTTCATAGGTCGAGCCTTATGTCCACTCTCACCACCAACAATAACCCAATCAATACCGGACAAGTCAATCATGCCGAGGTCTTCGACCAGCGGTTCACAAGATAAAAACCGAATCGATGCTTCAACACCACGCAAAAAATCGATACGTCCAATTTCTGATCGGGCCTCAACAGTCACTCCAAGCCAGACATTGTCAGGAATAGCATTATGGGCAAAGTATTCCGTCATTCGAGCAGCGCGTTTTGTTAGGATTTGATAACGATGCTGTTGGGTCTTTAGAATAGTATCCATAACCTTATCAAGAAAGGAGAAAGAAACATCTTCGTGAAACAAGTCAGCCATTGAGCAAACGAAAATGGTATGTGGCTTAATCCAGTTAAGTGGTTCATCAAGAGTGCTTTCATGCACAGTTGGTCTGAACCCGTTTTCGTACTTGGCAACACTCATCGCATGGAGCCTGTTGGTCATCGTTTCAGCATAGCAATGAGCACAACCAGTTGATATCTTGGTGCACCCAGTTACCGGGTTCCAAGTTTTGTCAGTCCATTCAATTTTTGTGGCGCTCATTGTAAGACTCTTTTCTTGAGAATATGATCCTCGGCAACTTTTTTGGCTAGCCTTTGTGCTTTTATGCTTGGATTTGCAACTGCAAAGCAGAACATAAACAAAGGACTCCTCTTTGTATTGTATAGAAGCCTAGGGTTATCTGCTACATACGGAAAAATACTCTTTAGTCTCTCAACAATATAAACTGCAAGTTCTTTAGTATTTATGTCTTTTATCATGCGTTCTTTGTCATCAAACATCGAAGTTTGAAGATCAGCTCTGTAAATGCGATCCTCCCAATCTGAGTTACCAAATACGTCATTTAGCTTGGCTCTCCAGCTATCAACAATGCCTTTCTTTGGGAGCATTCTCTGCGTAGCGCTAAATGGAAACAAGTACCATAAGTCAATAGCTTCAGTTTTAGCAATGGCTTCAAGAGCAGCCCATTTTACTTCTGTGGCACAAGGATCAAGAAATAGAACTGCTCTGTTCTTTAGCCAGAACTCTGTATCTGCACAAATCTCGATTAGCTTATCATTGCAATCTGTATTATAAACTGTGACTCGAGATGCTAGTTCTGGAAATTCAGAATCAACGATATGTTTCAACTCTTGAGCATAGTCAGCCTTTTTCTCAATAAATATATATTTATCAAACTTGCTTTTTGCTTGCAGAGCAATCCGGGCAGAACCACTAACCTCTTCAAGGCTGCCACTGGTTTCAATTTTTCCGCATCCTGCGAAGGCATCAATATAAACTTTTCCAAACTTTTGGTCT
>DBCW01000113.1 GCA_002293265.1 Eggerthellales bacterium UBA948 | reverse complement strand
TCCTGCTTTCGCAGGAATGACAGGGAGAGAGCGGGAATGAAACCTCTGCGCTAAACACTAATTTAGCTTTGATGAACCATGGCAATTTTTAAGTACTTTCTATTTTGACGCAATTAATGTGTTTAGGGTACTTTTTATAGGTCGATGATGCATCATATTAATGGTTGCGATTAGAACAAAAGATGGTTTTATGTTGATATACAATGCAATAACGCCTCCAACAACTAAGGTGCTTAAAGATTTAGGAATGATCTAAATGAAGAAGAGCAAAAAAACTGGTGTCTAAGAGTGGGCAGATCGTAACTGATGATTTTCTTGATGAGTTAACTGAAAGACATACCAGCGGAGACTGGGGTAAAGCAAAGTTAGGCAATGTTGTTATTGGACGCCCAAGTATCGCTAACGAAGAAGTTAAGCCTGTGGTCTTAAGATTACCGGTGTCTACAATTGCCGCAATAGATGCTTACTCAGCCGAGATCGGTGAGACGCGGTCTCAGTTCTTGCGCAATGCCGTAGATTTGGCATTGCCGAGCAAGAGATAACAGGGAAAAGCTAGTGCTTTCTTTACTCGCACCATGCATTTTGCTGTTTAATACAAACCCGTAAAAGCAAAACAGGTAGGACAAATGCGCACAGCGATGCCCTACCTGCCTAATGATTATTGAACGTTATGCGCTACTTATCCTTGACCGGGGCGCGGCGAATCAGCAGCCAGAAGAAAAGAATGAATACGACTGCGATTGCAATAGATACCAGTGAAAGGTTATAAGGCGACACGACAGCAAAATTAGCAATAGCAAATATCCAGCCAAACACGGCTTGAACCAAAGCCTCTGGCATTAAATCAATCCAAATATATAACCCCATTGGCAGTAAAAAACCCGCACCAACCGATACAACAACTTTCTGCACCGTATTCATGCGATAGAATAGAACCCCAATAAAGCAACCTGACGTCATGCCCAGAAAAGCTAAGGCGGCAAACATAACTACCGAAGCCAATACTGCAAATAACTCGCTGGAGCTGCTATAAAGGTGTGGAAAAAATTGAGTCATTTCGCTTTGCCCTGTTGGAAGTGCTGCTGCAATCACAACGATGATTGCAGTCACGATTGCAGATATTACTGCCAATACCACACCGGATAAAACAAATGATAAGTAAACCGACTTACGAGAGATGCTAAAAGAAAAGCCTACTTTTATGTATTGGTAGAAATATATGATGCCAAAAATAAAGAGAACGATTACAGAAGAGCCGCCAAAACCAACCATGCCTATTCTCGTGTTTGGCAAAAAAGCAACCAGTATATTAAATACTATTGTTGAAACTATCAGGACACCATACACAACGCTTAACATTTTAATACCATCATAAATAATGCATTTTGCCATTTCTTTGATTCTCATGATCTTTCCTTTGCTCCTAATTGTTTGTCAGGTGAATAAATAGCTTTTGCATATCTAAGGCAGTGACCTCAAGTGAGTCCGATACGTTTTGCGGCTTTCCCAACACGCACACGGTTTTAAGCGCGCCAATACTGTCTGAGCTTAGCACTCGCTTATCAGCACAATACGCATCCACTTCATCGGCTTTTCCGGACACCGAGTAACCCATCGACAACATTTCTTCTGCAGAGGCAAAGAGCAGTAAAGTACCATTTTTGATAATCACAACCTGCTCAATAAGTCTGGATATCTCCTCGATCAAATGAGTAGATAAAATGATCGTGCGCGGTTTTTTTGCATAGTTTTCCAGAAGTTCTCGATAAAACAACTCACGGTGGTTAGCATCCAATCCCAGCACCGGCTCATCTAACAACAAATACTCTGCATCACATGCAAGAGCGGTTATCAGCTTGGCGATTGTTGAATAACCGGTGGATAAACTCTTAAGCTTTTTGGAAGTGTTAAGTCCAAAACTGGCTGCAAGGCGATTGGCATATGGCATATCAAAACCGTAGAAGCAAGCTGTGGCATCAAAGTAGTTCTTTACCTTCATCTCTTCGGGCATTAATTGCTTTTCGCCAATGTAATATATCTTTGCCAGCGCCTTGTCGTTTTCACATATTGGCATTCCGTCCACTTGCACTGCGCCGGCAGTTGGAATTAGGCGATTGTTAATCACATTGAGCAAGGTTGTTTTGCCTGCACCATTACGCCCCAAAAGCCCATAAATCTTTCCGCCTTCAAATGTTACAGAAAAGTCTTTTAGAGCGTTTACTCTTTTAAAGCTCATAGTCACGTTGTTGACTTCGATACTATTTTGCATCGCTCATACCTCCATCGATCATTTTGAAAAGCTGCTCTTTATTAATCCCTAACTTCTTAGCTTCGCCCAAAAGCGTAACTATGTATGTATCAAAAAAAGCTTGTTGACGCTTACTTAATATCTTTTCTTTCGCGCCACTGGCAACAAACATTCCAATACCTCGTTTCTTGTAAACCAGACCCTCATCCACAAGAATATTCATACCTTTTAATACGGTGGCCGGGTTGATCTTGTAAGTTACCGAAACTTCAGTTGTTGACGGTATCTGAGCCTCTTCTGCAAAGATATCCGCTAAGATGCCGCTTTCAATTTGCTCTGCTATCTGCAAAAAGATTGGTACATCGCTGTCAAAATCAAACTTCATTACACCTCCTATGTCTTACTTACCATTCAGCTGGTGGTGGTAACCATACTGCTGCTTATTTGGTTAGTTACTTGACTAACTAACTATATATCCAACAATGCTTTTGTGCAAGCCTTTTTGGCGAGTTTTTACCGCTTTCAAATAATTTCAAGCCTTGAAATCCACAAGTATTTGGAATAGTCTCTTATGAGGAAGTCATCGAGTGCTAAAGGATGCTAAACATGCTTGGGTTAATTACCGGCAAGGTAAGGGCGTTTTGCGACTTTATAATTAGGCACAAGACACCGTCTGCAATAGTTGGTGGTGTGGTAGTTGTGCTAATAACCACAGGAGTGGTACTTGGACAAACATTATTTAAAGCTCCCGAGCCGGAGCCTGCACCTATCGCCGAGCAATTTGCACCAATCTTTTCACAAGAAATTGAAGACACGATTATCAGTGAGCCTCCTGAGCCGGAAAAACCCACTCCGGATGACCCGTATTATGTGTTGCTTATGGGCGCTGATTCCAGAACACGCGATCTGTCCGGAACTCGCAGTGATGCAATTTTGCTGATACGCGTAGACGAGGCCAAGCCCTTGCTGACAGTAGTGTCGCTGCCGCGTGATTCACTTGCCGAGATACCCGGGTATGGCTCGGACAAAATCAACGCAGCGCTGGCATATGGCGGTCGCGATCTGGCCGAGCAAGCTGTAGAGAAGCGCTTGGGTGTAGATATCCGCTACACTGCTTTGCTGGGATTTCACACCAGTACCGCGCTTATAGATAAATTAGGCGGAGTATTTGTAGACGTTGATGCCAACATGAGTTTTGGCACCATTAGCCTAACAACCGGTCCGCAAACTTTAAATGGGAAGCAGGCGCTCACCTTTGCACGCTGCCGCAAAGAACTTGCTCGCGGCGACTTCCATCGCGTTGAACACCACCGTGACCTTTTCATAGCCACATTTGACAAGCTGGCAAACGCCGATCCCACAGACTTCCCCACTCTAGCCACCAAGATACTTCCGTATCTGGAAACAAATATCCCCATGGATAAAGCCTTAAACCTGCTCACATTCTTTAAAGGCTACGACAGCACACAGATTCTTGAAGCCACCGTGCCATCTTACTCCGGCTCATATAATGGTGGCTCTTATGTATTTGTGGAGGAGGAGCCCTGGGCTGCAATGTTAGCACGCATAAATCAAGGTCTGCCACCGGTGGATGGAGAGTAGACCTCTTGTGTTTTTTGTTATTGTCGCCTTGGCGAGAATCTGGAATCACATGCAGTTTGTAACAATAGATTCCCGCCTACGCGGAAATGACAGTGGAGGCGTGAGGTGACAACGCGAGGTGACAACGCGGAATGGCAACGCGGGAATGACAGAACAGTGGAGGCGCGGGAGTGGCAGAATTTGGCTATAATGATGTAATAAGACGCGACCATTAGGGGAAGCATGACTGGATCTGTTTATAGCGATGACAAGCTCCGCGAGTACCTACAGTGGGACATCATGACCTGGCATAAAGCCTTAATCCATTGGGATAAAGTGCTTGGCGACACGGATGTCAGCTCTTATGAAGCTCTAGATCTTGGCGCCAGAGACGGCGGTCTTTCTTTATATTTGGCTGAAAAAGGTATGCGAGTTGTATGTTCTGACCTCTATGGTCCTACAGCTGAGGCTTTTGAGCTGCACGGAAAATACAACATGCTGGGCAGAATTGAACATGCAACTATAAACGCCACCGGAATTCCTTATGATAGCGGTCGCTTTGATCTTGTGGTCTTTAAATCAGTTCTTGGCGGCATAGGCACTTTTGCCGGCATCGAAAGCATTAAGCTGGCTTTATCCGAAATGCTCCGCGTTCTCAAGCCGGGCGGCATTTTATTATTTGCGGAGAATCTCGACGGCTCAAAGTTTCACAAATATGCCAGACGCACTTTTGTTAAGTGGGGCAAGACCTGGTATTACCCCACTTTAATGGAGATGAAAGAGCTGCTCGGCATCTTTGACGAATCATTTATTCGTACCTATGGGTTCTTTTCCTGCATCAAGAAAGACTTTGCGCCCTTTGTGCTAACAGACCGCTTGGTGTGCAGATCTAATAGCTCCAAAGGGCATTATATGGCTTATGGACATGCCGTTAAGAGCATTTAGTGTGCTGTATCAAAAGCCATAGGATACACAGTTTCCTATGGCTTTTGCATTGTAGCAACTGTTAAATATGGATTCCCGCCTGCGCGGGAATGACAGGAGGAGCTGCGAGGGTGTCAGAGGGCGACGCTGAGTTGACAATCTTGGCTATGCTCATACTTTTGATACAACCCCTCTTGCTCTTATTGTACTGCGGCTTTGAGTTCTTCGGTGCGGTTGGTTTTTTCCCAGGTGAACTCCGGTAGTTCGCGACCAAAGTGACCGTAGTTGGAAGTTTTCCTATATATTGGGCGGCGTAGGTCTAAGACATCGATAATGGCTGCCGGGCGTAGGTCAAATACCTTGCGCACTGCCTCGGCAATTTTTTCGTCCGCCACAGTGCCGGTGCCGAATGTGTCCACCATAAGCGATAGCGGCTTAGCCATACCAATACCGTATGCCACCTGCACTTCGCAGCGATCAGCCAGACCGGCTGCTACGATGTTTTTAGCTACCCAACGAGCCGCATATGCGGCTGAGCGATCCACCTTTGTAGGATCTTTACCACTAAAAGCACCGCCGCCGTGACGACCTTTTCCGCCATATGTATCAACAATAATCTTACGCCCAACTACTCCGGTGTCTCCGGTTGGACCGCCGATAACAAAACGCCCGGTGGGGTTTACATAGACCTCAGTATCATTCCAGTTGATGTTCCACTCGGCAAATACCGGTGTAATCACATGCTCAATCAGGTCGTTTTTAAGTTGCGTCTCAACATCAATGCCGTCCTGATGCTGTGTGGATATCAATACCTTTTCTACCGCTACGGGCTTGTCGTCCTCGTAGCGCACGCTAACTTGTGTTTTGCCATCCGGGCGCAGATACGGCAAAGTGCCGTTCTTGCGCACCTCGGTAAGGCGCTCGGAAATGCGGTGTGCTAAAAAGATCGGCATAGGCATTAGTGTTGGAGTGTCGTTGCAGGCATAACCAAACATCATGCCTTGGTCGCCTGCTCCATTAAGCTCGTAAGGGTCATCGGCATTAACGTTATGCTGTACCTCAAAAGATTCGTCAACTCCTTGGGCAATATCAGCACTTTGTCCGTGAATAGCGTTGATGACACCAACGGATTTGCTATGAAATCCGGTATCAGGATCGTTGTAGCCAATGTCAGCGATGACCTCTCGCGCAATGGATTCGATATCAATGTAAGCTTGAGTGCGAATCTCGCCGGCTAATATCATCAGACCTTCTGTTGCCAAAGCTTCACAAGCTACGCGAACGCTTTTTACATCGGCAGTCTCTCCTTCAGGTGAGCGATAGCTGGATGCCTCAAGCTCGGCTTCCTTTGCTATGATTGCATCTAATATGGTGTCAGCAACCTGGTCACAAACCTTGTCGGGATGCCCTTCGGTCACACTTTCTGATGTAAATATGTACGTTTTTTTGTTGCCGATGTCGCCCATGATCCGCCTCTCGAAATGTAGCCTTTAAGTAGTTGTGAAACAGCGCATTTGCCTGCCCTCCAAATTGCCCGGCAAATACAAAGCTATCGAAGTCATTAACTTCAAGCTGATAAGGTTATCGCATCTGTACTGCTATGTGAAGTTAGCAGATTAAAATTCCTCTAAACGTTACCCTTACAATGCTGTTCAACATACTCCACAAAGTCTTTTGGCTCTAAGGGTTTGCTAAAGTAGTAGCCCTGAAAGTGCTTCACGCCCAAATCTACCAGTGCATCTACCTGACCTTGTTGCTCAACGCCTTCTACCACCACGCCAAGGTCTAGTTGTTCGGCAAGGTTTACTATGGAGCGAAGTATCTCGCGTTGTTGGCGGTCTGTTTCTATCTGGCTAACCAGCGATACATCAACCTTTATGCGCTTGGCACCAAAATCGCTGATATATGTAAGGGAGCTGTAGCCAATACCCATGTCATCGATCGACAGATCTATTCCTAATTCACGAATACTCTTAATTGCTTGTTCATTTGCGGGTGTAAAGTGCATCGCCATATGCTCGGTTATCTCCAGCTCTATCTCGCCCGGTTTGATGTTATTTTCGCGAATCTGCTCGGCCAAAAAGTCTACGAAACCATCGTCTTGTTCAAAGTGCCGTGGATTCAGATTTATGGATAAACGCAAGTCTTTTATTCCGCGTTCTTTCCAGCGCTTGTACTCTTTCATGCCCTCGGCAGTTATCCACCTACCAAGCTCTACGCTAAGACCTGTCTCATCGCATAATTCAACCAACACAATCGGCGACACGACTCCATAATCAGGGTGCTTCCATCTGAGCAAGGCTTCAGCGCCCACAGCTTTACCTTGGCTGTCTGTTTTGGGCTGGTACACCAAGTAGAACGGCAAAACTTTTAATTCAAAGCAGCCGTGAATATATGCCGACATCTCGCGGGCTGTTGTGCCGATAATATCATCTCGTTCAATTACGCTCATGCCATCGGTATCAGCAGCCTTGGTCATAGCATCTTGCATTGCAGCTACTCGCTCTTTGCGGTGTCGTATAAGGGAGCGTCGATATCCAAGCACAAATGGTGTGTACACCAGCATCGCAAGTCCCAAACATACCAACTGAAGAACCACACCGGCAATTGAGTTAGTAGTTAAAAATCCGGAGAAGATGATAGGTGTAGTCCACTCCACATGTAAGGTCATGGCAGGCACTATGCCGGACGCAAATGCTCCATAGGCAATTGCGGCAATTAGTGCAGGACCAAGTATAAATGGAATTGCATAAAATGGGTTAAATATTATAGGTATACCAAAGATTAGTGATTCGTTGATGTTAAAGACCAGCGGTACGGCAGAGACATTTGCGAGATGTTTTTCGCGATACCCCGGCTTGAATAACCATAGCGCTAAAAGTAGCCCGAGCAGCGCTCCCGCTCCACCAATGTTTACAAATACAAAGTAAAAATCTTGCGTGGCAAACATCGATGAAACATCATGAACCGTAGCGTTGTTCATAATGTCATCAAATACTACTCCCCCGCCATGTATGCCTACAAACCACATAAGTTGCATCAATAATACAGTTAGTATTACAGAGAAGATGTCTTCTTTGCCCAAATTGGCTTGAGCAAATTGCAGAAAAGCATTTTCCAGCATTTCAATGGGGGCACTTTCGAGCACAACAACTTTAAACACCACAAAGGTAACTATCGTTGCAGTTACCGGAAAAATAGCTCTCAGAGATAAACGCATTAAGAGGTTAGAATCAAGCGCGGAGTATCTATATGGTCTGATTTTCATCCGCAGCTTAAGAAATGCGAAAAAAAGCCACGGCACCACTAGGGCAAGTAGCATCGAAAAAAACATTCCGCCTCTGCCGGGATTGCTGATGGCTATAAGACCACTTGCTTCAAGACTCATAAATAACGCTATATAGCAGCAAAAAGCAGTAATGACCGGTGCCAAAGGATGTATGGTGCCATTCTTAACCATCGGTTCATCTATAGAGTAGTTGTATGAAATAGCAATTAATACGACTATAGAGACAACGCTTAGCGTGGCAGCAGAAATGCTGTCAAAGATAACAGCAAGCTGCCCAAAAAAGGCATTTCTGACAAAATCCTGGTACGCCGGGATAGGCAAGTTGAATACAGCAACACATAAGGCACCAGCCAAAATGAATGGTATTGCCTTCATGAGACCGTTATTAAGGGCTCGCACAAAACGGATCTCTGATATCCGTAGCGCCAGTCCGCTAACTGTTCTAGCCATGTTCATCCTCCCCGATGATGCGGCTTATGCTGTTTTCAGTCTACTATAGTTCAGCTATTTCTGTATTGCTCTTTATTTGTGCTTTTTTAGCGGTTCGCATTAAGAACTCAGCGTTATTTTGTGTTTGTTTGAGCGATTTTATGAGCATCTCCATAGCTCGCTCGGTATTATTCATATTTGCGAGTATGCGTCTGACTGCCCAAATCAGTGGTGCTTCTTGTGCATCAAGCAGCAACTCTTCTTTTCGTGTGCCGGATGCCACAGGGTCGATTGCCGGGAAAATACGACGATCTGCCAAATCGCGATCCAACCTCAGCTCCATATTACCGGTGCCCTTAAACTCCTCAAAGATGACCTCGTCCATTTTTGAACCGGTCTCAATGAGTGCAGAAGCCAAGATCGTCAGCGACCCGCCGCCTTCGATGTTTCGGGCAGCGCCCAAAAAGCGCTTGGGCGGATACAAAGCCGTGGAATCCACACCACCGGATAAGATGCGTCCGGATGCCGGTTGCGCCAAGTTGTAAGCGCGAGCCAAACGGGTTATGGAGTCCAAAAGGATAACTACGTCCTTGCCAATTTCAACCAAACGCTTAGCGCGCTCAATGACCAGCTCTGCCACAGCAATGTGATTTTCAGACGGCATATCAAATGTTGAGGAGACCACTTCTCCATTGATGGAGCGCTCCATATCAGTAACTTCTTCAGGACGCTCATCGACCAAAAGACACATCAGATGTACATCGGGATTATTTGCCGAGATGCTTGCGGCAATATCTTTGAGAATGGTAGTCTTACCGGCTTTAGGTGGAGACACGATAAGTCCGCGCTGACCCTTACCAATAGGTGCTACAAGGTCGATAGTGCGTGCAGTAATGGTGTTTGGGCCATGTTCCATAAGCAGTCTGTCATCCGGATACACCGGCGTGAGGTCGGCAAAACGTCTGCGCCCACGAGAATCATCCAGCAAAAGCCCGTTAACTGTGTCGATGCGATGCAGCGCGGCGTACTTCTCGTTGTCGCGTGCCGGCCTGACCTGACCGGTAACTTTGTCGCCTTTGCGTAGTCCGTTGCGGCGCACCATAGACATGCCAACGTAAACATCAAGCTCGCCCGGCAAATAACCTGTCGTGCGCAAGAATCCGTAACCTTCAGGCAAAAGATCGAGAATGCCCTCGCAGCCCACAAAGCCCTCGGCTTTGACCATGGCATCTAAAACGGCTTCGATCAGTTCTTCTTTTTTCTTGATGGCTGTAATATCTAACTCAAGTTCAGCTGCTTTTTCGCGCAGTTCGGCAATTTTTAGACCTTCAAGATCTTCACGACTGGTCTGAGGAACTACCTGCTCGCGAGGATTGTTGTAGTTATTTCTGCGCGGACGACGACCTTGGTTTTGATAACCCTTTTTACCGCCGGAACCGCCTTGATTGTTGTGCCCGTTATTAGAGTTGTTCTTGTTGGAACCGCCGCCATTGTTTGATCCACCGCCCTTAGATTTGCGCGATTCTTTGGGAGTTTGTGCAGGTGTTGTTTCTTCTTGCTGCGCTACCGGAGCCGATGCAGCTTCTGCAGGCGCAGCCTCTGCGGACACTTGATCTTGGATTTGGGTTTTAGTTTTAGCTTGACCTTGAGCTTGGTCGGTCTCGACTTGATCATTTACCTTCTCAACATCAATCGCTTTGCCGGCTTTTGGTCTGCCTCTACCTTTTGTTGTCTTAGCCGGTTTTGGTTCTGTCAGGGAGTCAATGCTGCCCATTATGAATGTGTCGGCAAAGATCTCTGATACGGCAGGCATATCTGTTACAGCGCTGGCTTCTTTGCGAGGACGCCCTCTTCTGCGAGGAGTAGGAGCAGCCGGGGCGATCTCAGCTGCTATGGTCTGCTCAGAAGAAACCCCTGCTGTTGCTGTTTCTGTATGAGCGCTTTGCTCTCCGCCCTGCCCCAAGGTCTCGTTTTCGGTACTTTGAATCATGCTTGTATAACCTTTTCCCAATCTTTCTCAAATGCTAAAAGTCCATTTGTGGTAAGTGGATGCTCAACACATTTCTTTAATACATTAAAGGGAACAGTTGCGATGTCTGCCCCCATGAGTGCCGCTTGAGTTACGTGTTGAGCACTACGGATCGATGCCGCGATGACCTCAACACTTTGCCCGGATACGCCGGAATCACTAAAGTCGTAATTGCTAAGGGCAACAACTATCTGTGACAGCTGCTCGATGCCGTCTTCGGATATGTCATCAAAGCGCCCAACAAAAGGACTGATATAGCGAGCACCACTTCTGGCAGCCAATATGGCTTGAGGAACCGAGAAGCAAAGGGTCATGTTAACCGCGATACCTTCATTGGCTAATGTGCGAGTTGCAGCCAAACCTTCGATCATGGTTGGTATTTTCACGACTACATTGGGAGCAAGAGCAGCAAGCTGCCTTCCTTCGGCAATGATCTCGCTGCGAGTTGTGCCTACAGCCTCGGCAGATACCGGACCTTCTGTTATCTCGCAAATGCGCTTAATGTGCTCGGGGAAGTCAGCAAGCTTACCGCCGATACGGGCATAGAGCGTGGGATTGGTGGTAACACCGGCTAGTGCCCCCCAAGAAGCCGCCTCTTCGATCTCGGTAAGATCGGCTGTGTCCAAGAAAAATTTCACTTATGTCCTCCTTGAAATATGAGTTATGAACACATGGGTATCCGAAGATTTGTTTGTGAAAAAAATTAGACAGGGATTTGTTCATCCACATCAGGGATTTGTATTTTTCCACTATACCACTAATTTGCTACATTGGAAGTGATTTTTTGAGCGGATTTTAAGGGGGTTTGAGTGTGAGAGTTGCATGGGTTTGATGAGTTTTGATGAGGTTTGAGAGTGCAACACGCCGCTCGCCGAGTGCCGCGAAGCTCTGATTTGTCTTCGCGGCACTTAAGGAAGTGCCGAATAATAATAGCTACAACAAAAAGAACAATGCATTATCTAGTATACTTATTAGCGGTTTATATATAGTCTTGAAATAATTTATTTGTTGTAGTGGGGAGAGGGAGAGCAACTATGACCGTAAACACGCGTGTAGATAATGTGCGGATTCAGGAGCAAAATCACCCATCAGAAGTTAGCAGACGCCAGTTTGCTCAGCTGGTTGGCAGCAGCGCCGCTACCATCGTGTTTGGAAATCTACTTGGATGTGCACATAAGGAACCCGGATCATCCTCAATTGCTCGAAGTATTTCTTGCGACGTGTTGGTGGTTGGTGGTGGAGCTGCCGGCGTTACCGCCGCCGGCGAGGCTGCCGGACTTGGCGCAAAGACCATCCTTATTGAGAAGCTCAGCTCGCTTAATGGCTCTAGCTCACTTGCATTAGGCACGCTTTACGGAGCAGGCACTAAGCTTCAGCAAGCCGCAGGCATCAATGATTCTCCGCAAGCATTACTACAGTACTTCCTTGATCGGGGCGGTAGTCAGCTTAACTGGGATATCCAGAAGTTTTGCGCTGATCACTTTGGCGAAACTATAGACTGGTTAAGCGAAGATCTAAAGGTTCCCTTTGTTAGCGAGGTGTCGTTTAAAGGCACAGACACTGTGCGCCGTGGACACAATATTAACTCAACTGCAACTGTGGCTTTAAACGCCGTAGAGGCCTTAGCGCGCAAAAATGGTGTGGAGATTCACTTTTCTACGGCGGCAGAGTCTATTGCGCTGAGTGACGACAACGCAGTGACAGGCATTATCGCCAAAAACCATGCCGGAGAGCGTGTCAGGTACGAAGCAAAGAAGGTCATCATGGCATCCGGCGGCTTTTGTCGTAACACCGAGATGATCAACCGGTATTGTCCGGNNAGTGGCGTTTACACAGAGGTAGGTTTGGGGTGCACAGGTGAAGGACTGTTGATGGGTCTGGACATCGGTGCCGATTACATCGGGCACGGCGGCACCAATGGCATTTTAGCCTGCGCTGTTTCGGCCGGACAATCAAAACTGATCAATACCAAAGCTCTTTGGGTAGATTCAAGTGGCAAGCGATTTGCTAACGAGGGTGGTCAAACGCACGATCTTTATTATCAGGTTGCCCGGTTCCCCGACCAAAACTTTTATGCAGTTTATGATCGATCAATGGTTGCAACCCTTGACGATAAGTTGAGGCACCAGTTTGGTCTTGGCATTGATATGGGCATATTTGCAGAAGGCGAAACGGTTGTTGAAGCTGCAAATAAGCTAGGTATAGATGGAGCGGTAACCGAAGAAACACTTAATGAGTACAACACCATGGTAGCCACAGGTAGCGATACTCAATATGGCAAAAGTAGCCAGTTGCTCACCTTAATAAACAAAGCTCCGTTCTACGTTTTGACTTTAGGAGTCTGCACGCACGGCAGCTTTGGTGGCTATCGTGTAAATACGAACTTTCAAGCATTGGATGTAAATGGCGACCCACTACCCAATCTATACGCTATCGGCGAGGTTAGCAGCGGCAGCTTTATCTATGAGGATTATCCGTCCGGCGGATGCGGGCTTAATTGGTCGTATACATCCGGACGCTACGCAGCAAGGCACGCAGTAAGCGCGTAATCGCACTTGGCTATTCAAAGCATTTGGAGGATTAGCATGGCTGACAGAAATATTAATGAGAGACTTGATACCACATTAGAGCAGGATTGCTCAAATGAGTATATTGATAAAAGCGAGCAGCCGAACAACGACAATGAGAATACAAGATCTAAGAGAAAAAGGCGAAAATGGCCGTTTGTTTTAGCACTCGTAGCTGTGATCGTCTTTGCCGCCGGCGTAAGCGGATTTGTTTGGCACGAAGAACCAAGTTTTTGTGGTGCTATCTGTCATACACCTATGAACGAGTATCTTGCGACCTACAATTCTGAGCCCGGTGCTAACGGCACAGACAAGTGGGGAGATAATGTAGACAACACCCGTGGAATGTTGTCTGTAACACATAAAGCGCACGGCAAAACTTGCCTAGACTGTCATGTGCCAACTATCGAAGAACAGCTTAGTGAGGGGGTCAAGTGGGTAAGCGGAGACTATATCTTTCCACTCGAGGAGCGCACGCTCACCGATCTCACCAAGGCACGTGATCTTGAAGCCGATCAATTTTGCCTTAACGACAGCTGCCACCATCTGGGCGACAACGGCAAAATTATCAAGACCCGAGAAGATTTGCAGGCGACAACAAATGATTTGATGCGCAACCCGCATGTAACCCAACACCAAAAATTTGATTGCGGAACATGTCACAAGGCACATCGCCCATCAACCATGTATTGCTCAAGCTGTCACGCAGACAGTGAGATTCCGGTGGGCTGGGAGAACGTAAAAGCGCTCCCCTAACTTTAGTTTGCGTCACACTTTTCCACCGCTGCAGTAAACGCAATTTAGCTTTTCGAGAAAAACTAACAGGCTATGCTTTTGAGAAACTGCATGCGCTTATCTGACGATAACCTTGAATGTCTTGGTCTTTCCACCAGCCTTTACGGTGATGGTAGCTGTGCCTTTCTTGTGAGCAGTGATAACTCCGGCTTTGTCTATTGTGGCTACTTTTTTGTTGCTTGAGGAGTAAGCGGGCATTACTCCTGTAGCTTTAGCAGGAGTTACCTTTGCTTTAATCTGTTTGGTTTTACCTACTGTTAAAGTTAGTGGACTAAATGATTTAAGTGCTTTTACCTTTAGTGTTTTAGCTACTACTATTATTGTACAAGCGGCTTTCTTTTTGCCATCTACTGACGTGACCACTATTCTTGCTTTACCGGTCTTTAAAGCTTTCATCTTGCCGGTGTTTTTGTCTACCTTTACTATCTTTGGGCTTAGGCTTTTGAATGTCAGTTTCTTGTTTGTAGCGTTATAGGGTTGTACTGATGCTTTAAGTGTTAGGGTTTTACCTTTAACTAGGTATACAGGTGGAGTAGTAGCAAGGCTTACTTTTGTTACTTTGACTTTGGTATCTGCTTTTGGTGGAGTGATTGGAGCAGCTTCAACTTTAACTGTTACGGTATATACCTTAGTTGTACCGTCTTCAGCACTCACTGTGTATTTAACAGGACTTGTGAAGTTTTGTGCACCTTGAGGGGTGATTGTTGCATTTTCGGAATATGCAATGCTTGGAGTTAGTGATGTAATTGATGTGTTATGCGGAAGTGTAACTGTGATGTTTGTTCCACTAATAGTTGCACTTTTACCTTTAAGGCTAAATGAAATGATGTCTTTTTCTTTTGATGGAAGTCTCCATATAGCATAAGCAACTATATTGGCATTTACCGATGTGGCTGAATAATAAGGTGTACCGCTGCCGTCTGACTTAGAGTTCCAAGACTCAAATACGTAACCTGCTTTTTTAGGAATAGGTAGTGTTCCAAATGTTGTATTTGCTTCAAACTTGATTGAGGCAGGACTTACACTTCCGCCTTGTGGGTTAAAGGTTATGGTGTAATAGATTGGAACTGGCGCCCATCTGGCATAGTAGGTGGCATTAGATGTAACTATTGTTGAAGTTGTTGCTTGCACTCCCCCGCTTGTAGAAGTAGACCACCAACCTTTAAATGTATAACCACTGCGCACTGGGTCTTTAGGCATACTTGCACCAATTGCTTTTCCTGTATCTATAGATATGATCTTAGTTGCAGGAGATGCTGTGTAGTTGTAGTTAAAAGATACATTTACTTTCTTTGGGCTTTCTTTTGTAACAGTTACTGTATATACCTTAGTTGTACCGTCTTCAGCACTCACTGTGTATTTAACAGGACTTGTAAAGTTTTGTGCTGTTGTAGGTGTATAAGTTGCTTTAGTAGAGCATGTAACTGTTGGTTTTAGAGATGTAATGGCAGTGCCATAAGGTACGCTTAGAGTTATGTTTGTACCACTGATTTTTCCTGTTACTTCATTTAGCTTAAATGAAGTTATTTCTTTAGCGTTGGATTTAATTACTTCCCATATTGCATAGATGGTCATATCGCTGTTAACTACCATAGTTGAGTTAATTAACGTACCTGTGCCATCTGGTTTTGAGTTCCATGATTTGAAGGTGTAGCCTGTTTTTGTTGGGGTTGGAAGTGTGCCTAATGTTAAGCCGCTTTCGTAAGCCTTTGAAGTTGGGTTTACGTTTCCTCCTTGTGCATTGAAAGTGATAGTGCAGTAAGTAATAGGGTCTGCCTCCCAGTGAGCATAGTACGTAATGTCACCCTGCACTATCGTACTTGCATCTGCCTGAAAACCACCTCCCGGTTGTGTCCACCAACCCCTGAACGAGTGATTACTTGAAGTTGGTATTGGTAAATCTGCAAGGGTGGAACCTTTCACATAAGGCTTGTACTTATATGCCACGTCTCCACCTTGCGACTCTAATGTTATTACGCAATATACTGTACCTTCAGTATAGCCGTTTACATAAACAGTTTGCCGAGAATAAGGGCTTGCAGGAGAGATATCCGTACCAAGAAAAACATTTTCTGCGGGTCTTGCAAAATAGAGCGATACTTGTTGGTTTCCTTTTGATAGAAGAGAGCCACTGAACATTCTCGTGCAGTAGTTAGAATCTGCTGAGCTTAAAGCTTCTGGCAACTTAAATGATGCAGGAAGTGAAATAATTCCTTTTACGTAGCTTTGATAATTGAAGCTACTGAAGAAGTAGTTTCCTACTGACTTTATTTTGGATGTATCGAATGAACCTGTCGGGAGAGTGGTGAGGCAACCGTTATCATTAAACCCATAGAAAAAATAATCTCCCACAGACGATATTTTAGATGTATTAAATGAACCGTTTGGAAGAGATGTGAGGGCACCGCTATAGTTAAAATGACTAAAATAAAAATCGCCCGTATCTGAAATATTGGATGTATTAAACGAACCATCGGGGAGAGATGTGAGGGCACCGCCATAGTTGAACCCATAAAAGAATCCACCCTCTGCAGTAGTAATATTCGGTATGCGGAAAGAACCGGAAGGAAGTGTAAAAAGCTGACCATGGTATCCATCAGATTTATTAAACCCATCGAAAAAACCAACTCCGGTAGTTGTGATGCTCGATGTATTGAAAGAGCCAGATGGAAGAGATGTTAAAGAGCCATATGAATTGAACTCACCGAAAAAACCAACTCCGGTAGTTGTGATGCTCGATGTATTGAAAGAGCCAGATGGAAGAGATGTAATTGAGGCATATGAACCAAACGTAGCACCACCACAAAAACGATTGAAAAAATAATCCCCCGCAATACTGCCAGCATTGTCTTCTGTGAATGAGGACATCGCTGGCATTGAAGTAATTGCGCAGCTAACATTGCTTAAAAAACTATTACTAAAGTCCCACTCCCTAAACGTCTTACCAGGATTTGACTCCTTAACAGTTATTATCTGACCTGCTAATACGCTTCTTGCTAATGAGCTGCCTCTGTCAACAGTATAATCAGGGTATTCTGATTGAGAAACCACAATAGAAGTTTTCCATTTATTAGTAATTACCAATTCCCCTGTCTCTTGAGTCTTTAACACAATGCTTGCAGGAGTCTCAGCTGCAAAAGCCGGTATTGCACCAACTGGAGTAAGACTTATTATTAAAAGGAGTACAAGCAGTGCGCAAATAACTCTGCGCATTGTCGCTTTCTTATTTTGTTTGCCAGAGTGTAGTTTTGCTTCCATATGAACCCCACATCCATCCCATATGCAACTTTGTGTATATCACTGGTAATTTTACTTTATTCTATGCCTCTTTCACGGCTACAGTTTAACCATTCATACATCTGTATGGGAGAATTGTGTCACTTTTACGCGGTTTCATGTAACTTTTGGCTATGTTGCTATGCTTGAGCTTCTTTTGAGTTACTTAATTTGCTTGTAATGCTTTTTAACTTTGTGTGGGCACACCAAATAATTTAGTGTTTAAAATTCTGTGCAATTTAGTTTCTGTAGCTGCGGTAATGGATTCCCGCCTTCGCGGGAATGACAGAGGGATTGT
>DBCW01000147.1:14157-15760 GCA_002293265.1 Eggerthellales bacterium UBA948 | reverse complement strand
GCAAGAAGAGAAAATTCAGCCTCAGAACCATCTACCTGACAATCTTCACCTTGGTATTTGCTATTTCCGTGGGGGTGTATGTAGCCTTTGATGTCTACGTGCAGCAAAAACAGACTGAGAGTATGTTGGTGGAGGAAGCCCGAACCTTTGCACGCGAGATGGATGCAGTCTGGCGCTTTATCGACAACTCACAGACCGCAATCAACTATACCAGAAGTGGAATTTATGAGTTTAAAGGGATCCATTGCTCGATTGTTGGAAAGAGTGTAGGTGCCATTTTTTCTGCCAAAAGCGACTATTCAATTCGCTACACAAACTTCAATCCTCGAAACGCCTTAGATACACCTGATGCATTCGAGACGCTTGCACTTGAAAGTTTTTATTCGAGTGGAGACACGAGAGAGTATTACGGATTTGCAGAATATAAAGGAAAGAAGCGTTTTAGGTACCTTCAAGCACTCAGTGTGGACGAGAGCTGCATGATGTGTCATGGTGAGCCCGCCGGTGAAATCGATATCACCGGACGCGTCAAAGAGGGCTGGACTCTTGGGTCGGTTGGAGGGGCGATCAGCATTGTGATCCCTCTGGAGCAGCAAAATACGATTACTCAAAGCAATATGGTGCGAAACATCAGCTTCTTTCTCCTGCTCACCCTGTTTATTGGCGGGACGATTTTTATCATGTCCCACTTCTTCGTTTTTCGCCCACTAAAGCGTATGCAGGTTGCTTTTGGTGATATGAGTGATGGACGTTTGTCTGTTTCGCTGGATGACAGCCGTACTGCCCGAGAAATTTCTCACCTCATCACCGACTTTAATACTATGGCTGCCGATTTACGGGGTATGCATGAAAGCTTGGAGAGCCAGGTTATTGATCGAACAATCGCTTTACAAGAGGCTAATGCTGATCTGGAGAAACTCAGCGAGAACCTTGCAAAAGAAGCTCGTTTCAAGTCTGATCTTCTATCTATGGTCAATCATGAGTTACGCACTCCGCTCACTTCGATCATTGCGTTGGCTCAGACGACGAAAAACGAATGCGGCGACGAGGACAAGAATGAGTATCACGCTTGGGAAGAGATCGAAAAGAACAGCAATATCCTACTTGAGATGATCAATAACATGTTGGATATCGCTCGCTCTGATGCCGGAGAAATCGCAACGGCAAGCGAACCTATTGATCTTGGTGATGTCGTCGAGGCGGTAAAGAGCACCATCGTCCCTTTGGCGCAAAAGTACCGTGTGTCATTTAACACTGCTATCGCGTCAGATGTGCCGCTAATAACCGGAGATTCTGAAAAAACAAAGCGAATTTTGGAAAACCTTGCAAGCAACGCGATAAAGTTTACACCCGACAGCGGAAACATCAGGCTCATGATAGAACGCGATGCTAAGAATGGCGATGTATGCTTGAAAGTGACCGATGATGGTATCGGGATCGCTGTTGAAGACCAAGCGAGGATCTTTGATCGTTTCATACAGGTAGATAGCACTTCCACGCGAAAGTATAATGGCAGCGGATTGGGGCTGGCTATTGTAAAGGAACACTCAGAGTTACAGGGCTTTGAGGTATCAGTGCAAAGCACTCTGGGCGAAGGCAGCAC
>DBCW01000147.1:14007-14128 GCA_002293265.1 Eggerthellales bacterium UBA948 | reverse complement strand
GTGATGTTGATAGATGACGAGGTGGGGCTGCACGAGATCATCGGCAAACTGATGATGCAAAATGGTTACGGGTTTTGCGGAGCATACGATGGCGAGCAAGGTCTACTCATGCTCTTAGAGG
>DBCW01000147.1:0-13949 GCA_002293265.1 Eggerthellales bacterium UBA948 | reverse complement strand
CTCTGCTAAAAACGACATTGTTGACAAGAGCATCGGCTTTAAAGCCGGTGGTGACGATTACGTAACCAAGCCGTTCAATGCAAACGAATTACTACTCAGAATTGAGGCAAACATCCGCAGGCATAAGGACAACTTGGATTTTGCTAAAAGCTTGGATAGAGAAGATATCGTCAAAATCGGTGAGCTTGAGGTGCATTTTCAGGAGTACCAAGTGTTTAAGAGTGGAATACCGATTACCCTTACTGCAAAAGAGTTTGAGATCATCGCATTCTTTGCAGCACATCCCGGAAAAGTATTTACCCGCAACCAGATTCAGGAATACATCTGGGGTGAATCCGACAGCAATATTAAGACCAACAGCATCACCGTGTTCATACGAAAGATTCGGGAGAAGATTGAAGAAAACCCTTCCGAGCCCAAGTATTTGCTAACCGTGCAAAGCGTGGGTTATAAAATGGCAAATCTGCAATAACGATGCTCTGAGCTGCGTATTAACATCTTGTTAATACTAGGCTAACAATTTTTTTATCGAATGATTATTGCGCGCTTATCGCGATAGGTACTATGCCTTCCTATAATTATATGCGGAGGAAAAATAAGGAGAACCACCTAAAACCGCTTCATTATCCGGTGAGTTTTCGTATATTTCTTTTCCTCGTTAAGCATAATAATGAGAGAGAAAGGATGCTGATGGACAACGCAAAAACGATTGATCGCCGGACATTCGTCAAGGGCAGCGTGGCGGCAACGGCTGCACTGGCCGCGTTAAATCTGGCAGGGTGTCAGGAAAACGCTATCGTGGAAACCGACCCCGTTGATCCCGGGGTCGCCTTTGCGGCAAACGAAGAGGGCGCCGAGTGGTTTGCGGTTCCCTGTTGGCACAACTGTGGGGGACGTTGTCTTAACAAAGTGCTGATCAAAGATGGTGTGGTGCTTCGACAGAAGACGGATGACACGCATGAGGACAGCTATGACTGGCCGCAGTCACGCGGGTGTCTCAGGGGTCGTGCCATGCAACAGCAGGTGTACGGTGCTGACCGACTCAAGTATCCGATGAAGCGTAAAAGCTGGGAGCCGCTTACCGGAGGTGACAAGAGTAAACGTGGAATTGACGAATGGGAGCGTATCAGTTGGGAAGAAGCTCTCGATTATATTGCAGCGGAGTTAAAGAACGCCAAGGAGAAATACGGTAATCGATCCATATTCTATATGAATATGGTCAATCTCGAAGGCTATATGGGCAATGTTCTCAGCGCCTATGGAGGATATACGGACTCCTGCGGAACCCAATCGACCGGCACCTATTCCTTTACTTCACAGATTTACGGCATGCCGACCGGCAATCTGAACGACCGCTATGACATTGAAAACTCAGACTACATCGTGCTCTGGGGACATAACTCGGCGTGGTGTTCGTTCGGAAACCCGACGTACTACCTGAAACACTTTAAATCATTGGGGATCAAATTCATTTTCATCGGCCCCGAGTACAGTGCGACCGCAGGGTTCGCTAACGCGGAGTGGATACCTGTTCGCCCCGGTACCGACACTGCTTTGATCCAAGGTTTGGCCCATTCCATGCTGTCCAGAGACAAAGATGGTTCGCTCATAGACTGGGACTTCCTCAATCGCTGTACCGTCGGTTTTGATGCCGAACATATGCCTGCCGCTGCGAAGACGAACGAAAACTATCGGGATTATGTGATGGGCGTTTACGACGGCATTGAAAAGACACCCGAGTGGGCCAGTGAGATTTGTGGTACACCTGTCGACAAGATAAACCATCTTGCAGATATCTTGGGCTGTAAAAATAACGTGTATATTGCATCAAACGGTGCGCCTGCCCGCTGCAACGGCTCGGAAAACTTCCCCCAAGCTATGATGACGATAGCGGCGATGGGAGGTCACTTCGGCAAACCAGGTAATGCTTGCGGAGATGACCAATATTATTCGGCTTTCAACCGCGGGCCTTCTATCGTTAACGGTAGCTACGGTGGGGTTCCGAATCAATTTACCAATGCGAAAAACCCTGTTGACGATGTGTTCAATCAAGGATCGATGTGGAATTCCATTTTGACGGGCAAGTACATTCACTCTGGACATCAAACGCTGAAGCAATATACGACACCGGAAGAGCGTGAGATCGATATCAGGGTTATTGTCAGCGAAAATCATAACTTTCTTCAAAGCCAGTCTAATATTAACGAGGGGATAAAGGCTTTTAGAAAAGTAGACTTTGTCTTTGCCCAGGCATATTCCATGAAAGCAGATGCATCGTATGCTGATATCGTGCTGCCTATCTGCACACGTTGGGAAGTGGAGAGAGACGTATTCTACTTTGCCTTCAAAGACAAAGAGTGTTCATACGGTTATCGAAAATGTCTGGATCCGCTTTATGAGTCCAAGAGCGATTATGACATCGCCAAAGGCATTGCGGAGCGAATTGGTTTGAATTTCAGCGAAATCATTCCTCATGAAGAAAAGCAGTATTGGTTCAATTCATTCGCAAATAACACCATCATGAACGATAAGGGAGAATATTCTCCACTTGTCACCATCACTCAAGCTGATTTGGATCGCTACGGTGTCAGCGGTGAACCACAGGAAGGTGTTATCGAATTCGATAAGTTTCTCGATGATGGAATCTATCGTGTCAAGCGTTCCAAGGGTGATGCTTACGGATATATTTATCTCGAAGACTTCCGCAAAGATCCTGAAGCCAACCCGATTTCTACCACAGAAAGTGGCAAGCTGGAAATTTATTGTCAGAAAAAAGGTGATATATTCGATACGATCAACCACGGCTATGACTTTTACGTTGATGTATCTCCTCTACCTAAGTACCTGGAACAACTGGAGGGTTATACCGACAGCTTTAGCGATTGGGAGAATAAAGTAAAAGGGCCGTACCCCTTCCAGATGACACATGTGCACTATCTCCGTAGAGCCCATACCGACATGGATAATATACCTTGGGCGCGTGAGGCGATGACGAACCCAACCTTCATCAATAAAAACGATGCTGACAAAAAGGGTATTAAGGATGGAGACATAATCTTGGTACACAATGACAATGGCTCCTTTATCCGTCGTGCTTCCGTGAGTCGTTGTATCATGCCGGGTGTCGTCATAGTGCCGCATGGTGCAACAGCGAAGATAGATGGGGCGACCGGTATTGATACAGCCGGTGCCGACAATATGCTAACAACATCGGTTCTTACAACATCGCCGGGTGTCAACGGCTGGAATACGACACTCGTCGATTACGAAAAATACACAGGAAATCTTGAGCTGCCACCTGATCATGAGTGGCCACAGGATATTCCGCTGATGGGTTAAAGGAGGTAATGAGAATTATGGCGCAAATGGGATTTTATTTTGATGCGGATAACTGCATCGGTTGTCATACCTGTCGCGTAGCTTGCAAGGATGTTAACCGCCTGGAGCTGGGCGAGAACTTCCGACATGTATCCACCTATTGCTGTGGATCCGATCTTGATGTGAAGATGTATCACATTTCAATCGGTTGCAATCACTGTACGTCGCCGGCTTGTGTTGCATACTGTCCGACAGGTGCAATGTATAAGGATGGGGATTCGGGACTCGTATTGCATGACGATGACGTTTGCATCGGCTGCCAGACTTGTGTGAACTCCTGCCCGTACGGTCAACCCGTGTTGATTCGGAGTTTGGGAATCGTTCATAAATGTGATGCCTGTGCAGGTCTGCGTTATCTTGGCGAAGAGCCTTCCTGTGTTGCTTCATGCCCACAACGTGTTCTCGAGTTTGGTGATGTGGAAGAACTGCGAGCCAAGCACAGCGGTGAAGAAATTGTTTCTGATGCTGCGCCGCTGCCGTCTTCATCCGGTACAAGTCCAAATCTTCTCATGCTCATTAAACCTTGCATGACTGACACTGATTATGACCAACTGACCATTTAGTAACACATCAGCACGAAAACATAAAGAATATGTCTGTAGGGAGCCAGTAGTACGCCGAAACTCCCTACAGACCTCCCGAATACTAAAAAGACAAGGCAAATAATGAACGGTGATATCATTGGTGACGTGCAAGCAATGTTGTATGGACGTGCTTTTTTCTACAAACTGACACACGTTGTGTTTGGAGGAAAACCAGACACTGCACTGTTTGAAACGCTTAGCTGCGATGCATGCAAAGACACGTTGACAGGGCTTGCTGCGTTTGACGATGCAATAGGATCGGTGGTTCGCTACTCGGAGCACCTAGACGATATAGCATTTTTAGAGCGTGCTCTTGAAAAAAGCGTTTCTGAGTACAATCGGGTCGTATTGGGTCTCGGAGCAAATCATACGGCCTTTCCTTGGGAATCGTATTACACAAGTGATAAGAATCTGCTATTTCAAGTTGAGACATTGGCAGTACGCGATGCTTACCGGGAATTTGGGTATCTTCCGGAGATGTACATGAAAGTTGCCGATGATCACCTCGCCATTGAATGTGCTTTTATGGCAGCGCTGGCACAGAAGTCGATTGACGCTTACGAAAGAGATGATCGCGAGGAAGTAGCGCGTCTTTTTGATGGGCAGTTGCGATTCGTAACCGAGCATCTCATGAAATGGGTAGGACGTTTTGCCGATGATTTGAGAACAGACAGCCCGGAGGGGCTCTATGCACTTCTGGCATCAGCGCTCGAAAGTTTCCTTGTCTACGACGAAAAGTTCCTGAGGGGGCAATCATGACTTTCCTTATTACGCTCGCAGCCACATGTCTATTCGTTTTCATCTGCAAAAGTTTAATCAGAAAAGCTCCTTATGCATTCTATGCCTTAGCTGTTGTGGTAGTGATAGTGTTTTTTGCCGGGGAGTTCATTGTGTATCCGCGCCCGGTACACGATGTCGTCTTCCTCCTCGTCCAAAGATGTAATCTTGCTTTGGCTTTGTTTGTCATAGTGATGTTTGTTGGTGTGTTTCCACGGGATTCTTTTATTGGCAGATGGCTGCGACCGATCCGTGCCCAACTCTCAATTATTGCCTGCATCGTGTCTCTTGGACACATGGTCGTCTATGTGCTCACCTATCTGCCGCGCATTGGCATCGCTATTCCCACAAATGTTATAGTGTCGCTGATAATGGCGGTAGTCTTATTTATCCTGTTGATTTTGTTGGGTGTGACTTCGTTCGACGCAGTCAAAAAACGCATGACCGCCGAATCGTGGAAAAAGATCCAAAAACTGGCTTACCCGTTCTTTGGTTTGGTATATATTCATCTCATGGCAATGCTGTTGCCGGCAGCCCTTAAAGGTGGCAAAGCAGCTGTTTTGAGTGTCGCTGTGTACTCTGTTGTATTCATCGGTTATGGTATGCTGCGTGTGATCAGGGCACTGCTGGATTCAAGAAAGAAGGCAGAAGAGACTGTACTGTAATCTTGAGTTTCTTCAAAGATATCAATGGACTTGATGGTGCTTCTGCTAAAGTGCGAAGAGAAGAAGATAGGGACACATAATGATTGAGGCCATCTCGGCAGTAAATATCAAGGAGATTAAAAACAGCTCCTTTCGCGACTACGCCAGAATCTATCTTGATATTGAGCAGGACTTTCTCAAGCAAGTTGAGCAGTTTGGCTTGCCTATTTCCAATGAAATATTTATAGATGCGAACAGTCCTTTTGTGAGCGAGCTTGTCAAGCGAGGATTGCGTGTAGAAAACGATCAGAAAAGCTTTCACATTAATTGGTTATCATCTTCCTGTTTTGCCTGCCGCAAAGGTCTGCATACCTCTACATTCCTGCTTTCAACCGCTTGTTCGCGCAACTGCTACTTCTGCTTTAACCCCAATCAAGAAAACTATGATCCATCTCAAAACAAGCCCTATGATCTGATCGCTGATCTTAAATCGATGCATGAGCAAGGTGTCACCCTCAGCGATATTGCCATAACGGGAGGCGAACCTCTGCTTTACAAGTCTCAGGTCGAGGCATTTTTCCGCTATGCAGATGAGCTTTATCCCCAAGCCTACACACGGCTTTATACGAGCGGAGATTTTCTGGATGCATCTTGCTTAGAGATGCTTGCCGCGGTTAATCTCAACGAAATCCGTTTTAGTATCAAGCTTGAAGACCCTGATGTCATGCAGCAAGAGGCACTTGAGCGTATCGCCTTAAGCAAGCAATATATCCCACAAGTCGTTGTAGAAATGCCCGTTATGCCAAACGAGCTAGACAAGATGCAACACTTGTTAATAACGCTTGATGATTTGGGTATCAGTGGAATAAACCTTCTCGAATTATGTTTTCCCTATAATAACGCAAGCGAGTTTGCACGGCGTGGTTACAAGATTAAGGCGCGGCCATATCGAGTGCTTTATAACTATTGGTACGCCGGCGGGCTACCAATAGCAGGAAGTGAAGAGGTGTGTCTTAAACTGCTCGCCTTTGCCTTGGAGAAGAAGCTTAAGTTAGGAGTGCATTACTGTTCGCTAGAAAATAAGTTCAGTGGGCAGATATTCTTACAAAACAACATGCACCGCAACAAGTATCCTCGTTACGAGTTATCTGAGAAAGACTATTTCCTTAAAACAGCAAAGGTCTTTGGCAGCGATGTAAAAAAGATTAAGCGTTTTTTAACAGAAAACAATCTGAAGAATTACCGCATCGATAAAGAAGCAAACTATCTCGAGTTTCCGTGCTCATACATCACCCAGCTAAAAAGCAGCTTCCCAAGCTTAGAAGTGGGAATTAGCTATTGTGTAGTAGAACAATACGAACGCGAATCAGCACTAAAAGAGCTTCGCATTGATAAAACCACGCCCGAGCTCTTTGATGCGAGAACAGATTTATAAATATCTTAACTATCTTCGGATCCCCTGTTAATTGACGGCCGGCACACTTCAGGGGGTATTTATTAATTTTTGTTAATCCTGTTTTATGAAGCTTAAACGTGTTAAGTGCGTATGCGAATGCGAATGAATTCATAATGGAAAAATAATGATAATGGGTCGGGATTTACGAATATTCGCCTCTCCCATTGTCACGTCCGATAGTGAAAAAGGAGGAAGGATATGGATCGAACCGATTCTATCGCTGGAAAGGGTTTGAGTCGCAGGAAGTTTGTTGCGCTCTCGGCCGGTGTGGCTGCACTTGCCGGTGCGAGTAGCTTGGTGGCCTGTAGCCCCCAGCAGCAGGTGACCTCGAAAGTCGATCACAAGGCGCCGCAGGACTTGGAAGAGGGTGCCACTTGGGTGACAGCCGCATGTTGGCATAACTGTGGTGGGCGCTGTCTCAACAAGGCTCTGGTCAAAGACGGTGTGGTATTGCGCCAAAAGACCGATGATACCCGCGAGGATGATCCCGACAACCCGCAGCAGCGTGCCTGTCAACGCGGCAGGGCGCAGCGCATGCAGGTGTTTGGTGCCGATCGTCTCAAATACCCGATGAAACGCAAGAACTGGAGCCCCGAAAATCCCAACGGTCGGCTGCGTGGCGAGGACGAGTGGGAGCGCATCTCCTGGGACGAGGCGTACGAGCTTGTCGCAACGGAGATCAAGAGAATTTACGATACGCACGGTCCGGAGTCGGTATTCGTGCTAGGTGGTTCCGAGCTGCCGCGTGTCTTTCAGCTGCTCGGCGGATACACCCCGCGTTGGGGACAGGTCTCATGGGGAGCTTGGCCGGATGCCTACCAGATGATCATGGGCAGCTCCGGCTACATCGCCGATGCCCCGGATCGCTTGACCTTACGCAAGCAGAAGTTGATCATCTTGTGGGGCGCAAATCCGGCGAACTCCAGTGCCGGCAACCCCACCTACAACTATCTTCAGGCCAAAAAGGCAGGAGCTAAGTTCATCTGCGTCGATCCGCGCTACAACGAAACCGCTGAGGCGCTTGAAGCGCAGTGGATTCCCGTACGTCCATCCACTGATACCGCGCTTATCCTTGGCATGATCCATCACATCATCTCCGAGGGTCTGCATGACAAGGAATACTTGGATATGTATACTGTGGGCTTCGATAAGGATCACATGCCTGCTGCGGATTACGCCGAGTACAAGTACGCGCCGATGGAGCGCAACGAGTTTACCTATAACGCGCAGCAAATCGATCCGTCGGAAAACTTTTACGACTATGTCATGGGTGAGGGTATCTATGCCGCCGACGGTCCGAAAACCCCCGAGTGGGCATCGGAAATCTGTGGTGTCGATGCCGAACTCATCAAGAGCTTTGCTCGCGAATACGCCACCACCAAACCCGCTTCCATCATGGCCGGTGGAGCGCCTGCCCGTATCAACGAGGGCGAGTGTCTGCCGCATGCCATGCTGACGCTCGGTATGGTTTGTGGACAGATTGGTCGCGACGGCGGTTCGGTGAGTGCCAACATGCACAATAGCGCATCCAACGGCGGTGCCGCTCTGGTATCGGGCGGCGGAGCCGGTGTGGGAACCAAGCTGCCGGCCAACCCCTTCCCGCAAAAACAGTACGCTATGAACAACGGTCAGATGTGGAATGCCGTGCTCAACGGTATACACGACCACTACGGTGAGGCCTACCCCGTCAACATCCAGATGATCTATCAGGGTATGGGTGGCGCGCTCAATCAACGTCAGGCCATGACCCAGGGCATCGAAGCTCATAAAAAGGTGGAGTTTGTGTTGTGCATGAACTACGTCTTCAACACCAGCGCCAAGTACTCAGATGTCGTGCTTCCCGTGACCACGGAGTGGGAGCGTCCCGGCACTCTTCTTACGGGCAACCGAGACATTCTCATCTATGCGCAAAACGTCACCAGCCCGATGTATGAGGCCAAAAGCGACCAGGAGATCGCCATCGGCATCGCCGAGAAACTGGGATTTGCTGCCGCCGACGTTTACGATATCGATGAGACCCAGCAGCTCTTCAACAAACTCAAGGGTTGCACGGTCGTTGGTTCCGACGGTGCAACGAAGGAGCCGCTGCTTACCATCACCGCCGACGACATCGCTAAGATGGGCGTGACTGGTGAGGCGCAGGAGGGCAAGATCACTCTTGCTGAGTTTACCGAAAAGGGTATCTACCAAGTTGAGCGTTCCGACGGCGACGTTTACACCAACATTCCGTTCGCGAAGTTCATCGCCGATCCGGCTGCCAATCCGGTAAAGACCGCCAGCGGCAAGTTCGAGATCCATTGTCAATCGCTTTCCAACTATATCTCCCATGTGGGATTCAGCACCAAAGATCCACTGCCCAAGTACGAGCGTATCACCGAAGGTTACGAGGACGGCGTGGAGAACAAGCGGCCGTATCAGCTGCTCACTCAGCATTATCAGAGACGCTCGCATCATGTCTTCGACAACGTCAATTGGCTACGCGAGGCCTGGCCGCAAGAACTGTGGATTAACGCAGACGATGCCAGGGCTTTGGGTATCTCCACGGATGACCCCGTAAAACTCTCCAGCCCCTATGGTACCGTTGTACGCCCCGCGTTTGTAACCGAACGCATCATGCCCAAGACTATCGGTTTGGGTGAGGGAGCCTGGGCCGAGCTCGATGACAACGGTATCGACCTTGCCGGTGCCACGAACACGCTCTCCTCGCCGGTACCCACCGGTCAGGGACACACCGGGTTCAACTCGAACAACTGTCTTATCGAAAAATACAATGGCACGCTCGATCCGGACTGCGAATGGCCGCAGCGCATCATTTTCGAGTAGGAGAGAGGAGAATAAAACATGGCACAAATGGGTTTTTACTTCGATCAGACCGCCTGCCTCGGATGCAAGGCCTGTCAGATTGCTTGTAGGGATAAGAACAATCTTTATAAGACCGGCGAGATATTTCGCAACGTGGACACCGTCGAAGATGGTATATTTCCCGAGGTGAGGTACTTCAGCAAGTCGATTTCGTGCAACCACTGTGCGACACCCGCCTGCGTAGCGCAATGTCCTACGGCTGCAGCGTACAAGGAGGAAGAGTCGGGCGTGGTGCTCATTGACACGGAGATATGCATCGGTTGCGGTACCTGTGTCACCGCATGTCCCTACAACGAGCCGGTCTACATCGAGGATCTCAACATTGTTCAAAAGTGCGACAGCTGTTATGTGGCACGTGGTAAGGGTGAGCAGACCGCTTGCGTTTCCGCCTGTCCGATGCGAGCACTCGACTTTGGTACGCTCGAGGATCTCAAGGCTAAGTACGGCGACAATTTGGTATCCGACATCAAGACGCTGCCCGGATCGGAGAACACGGGTCCGTCACTTCTCATAAACGCCCGCGATGTGGCGATGGTCTAGGGAAGCATCGACTAATTCGATCTACCGGTGATCGGCGTTTTCCAAAGATTGCTTCGACCCTCTCTTCGCCCATATTTGGAGCGGAGAGAGGGTCTGTTGGCGTTTTCGGGTATAGTGGAGTCGATATAAAAAAAGGAGTTCAATGGACGACAACGAGATTCGAACAACCCTATTGGTACGCAGCTACATCTATCAACTTGGTCAGAGGCTTCTGGGGGATAAACCCGGCAAAGAGCTGTTCGATGTGGTCTTTTCGGAGGCGACAGCAAGTCTAGGGGAGTTTTTCGTGGAGCCGGCGGCCAAACCAGTCGCAACGGCCTTGCAGGGGCTTTTGCAGCAGGGGTCTACCTATGCCGAGGATAAAGCGGCTTTTATCGTCACCGCCGAGCGGGATTACAACGAGCAGTTTGTCGGCCCGCATGCGCTTAAGGCACCGCCGTGGGAGTGCGTGTACCGAACCGGTGAGCGAATCCTCTTCCAAGCACAGACGCTTGCGGTGCGGGAGGCCTATCGGAGTGAGAATCTGCTGCCGGCAGAGTACCCCCACGTTCCGGATGATTTCATCGCAATCGAACTCGATTTTATGGCAAAGCTGGCGGGCCGAACGGAGCTCGCCTACAATGCAGGGGATTTTGTCGAGGTCAAACGCCTGCTTGTCTCTCAGAAGTCATTTTTAGACGAACACCTGTCGCTGTGGATTGGCGATTATGTCGATGATCTTGTTGCAGTCGTGCCCTCATCGGTGTATGCTGCAACGGCTCTACTTTGCAAAACCTTTGTTTCCTATGACGCGCAACTCATACGCGAAACGGATATCGCCATACCAACGTGACATCCGTGAAGGGGATTTAAGATTTTGGGATGGGGAATTGTGACCGGAGTGCCGTTATGAAGAGATTGAAGCTTCGCGGGAAGATCACCATCGCTTTGGTGATGCTCCTGGTTGTTGCCGTATTGGGCAACGCCATCTGGAGCAGCTACACCCAGCAGGCTCAAGCCAAGCTCGAGATGCGCGAAAAAGCTCAGATACTCACCTCAGAAATGAATGCGGTTTGGGACTTCATGGACATCAATCAGGATCGCATCGACACCGACTCTGACGGCACCTACAACTTCAAAGGCTTGTACTGTGCCATTGCCGGCAAAAGTATCGCTAAGCTTTTGGAGCGTGAGACCGACTATCTGATCCAATACGTCAGCCTCCAACCGCGCAAGAAAGCCTCACTGGCCGATGAGTTCGAGACCGAAGCGATCCATACCTTTCTCGATAGCGATATCAGGGAGGTGTACGGTATGGGTACTTTGGATGGCTACGAGGTCTACCGCTATATCACCCCCATCTATCTCAAGAAATCCTGCCTGGAATGTCACGGCGGTCCGGTCGGTGAGCTCGATGTTACCGGGTACGCCAAGGAGGGCATGGCCGAGGGTGATCTCGTCGGTGTTACCAGTATCAGTATGCCTATGGATATCTACATGCAGGGTGTACGCGACAACATCACTCGAGAGATACTCTACTCGACGCTGATGATGTTGCTGGTCATCGGCGTTGTCTACTTTTGTGTTACCCGTTGGATCATACGTCCGCTCACTAGGGTGGAAAACGCCGTGGAGCACCTCGAGGGAGGCGACTTCGATCTGACCATCGACTCGGTTGGTGGCACGGGAGAAATCCAAGATCTCGCCAAGAAGTTCGATTTCATGGCCGGTCAGCTCAAAAGTCTCTACGGTAATCTCGAGGAACAGGTCGAGACACGAACCATGCAGCTTGAGGCGGCTAACGAGATGCTGGAGCACCAGCGCGGCGAACTTGCCCGCATGAACGAGGAGCTCTTCGAGGAGAATCGCTACCAGTCGGAGTTCTTCGCCATCATGAGTCATGAGCTCAGAACCCCATTGACTGCTATCATCGCCTTCACGGATATCTGGGAAGCTTCAAATATGGATCATGACGAAAGCGAGCTGGCAGCAGTCAAGGAAATCAAGGAGAACGGTCATCTGCTCCTGAACATGGTCAACAACATCCTGGAAATGGCTCGTGCCGAAGCCGGCAGGGGCGAGTTGGTGCTCGAAGAGTTCGACATGGTGGACATGATCAGCATCACCGAAGGTACCATGGCCTTCCTCGCCGAACGCAAGGGCATCACTTTCAGTACGGATATATGCCCGTCCGTACCAATCATCAAGGCAGACTGGGAAAAGATCAGGCGTATCATCGAGAATTTGGTGTCCAACGCCACCAAATTCACCCAAAAGGGCGGCAGCGTTTCCATAGACATCGATTACGAGGCGGAGGAAGACTTGATGATCATCCGGGTGAGCGACACCGGTATCGGCATCACCGATGAGGATTTGCCCTACATCTTTGAGAAATACACCCAGCGCGACAAGTCCTCGCATCGCCGCTACCGCGGCAGCGGCCTTGGGCTTGCCGTGGTCAGCGATCTCGTTGCCATGCATGGTGGCACCGTCGAGGTAAGCAGCGTCTATAAGCAGGGGAGTGTCTTCACCGTATACATACCAGCCCACAGCGAGAAGGGATAGACAGCGTGTATAAGATCATGTTTGTGGACGACGAACTTAGTATGCGCAACCTGCTCAAGCGCATTCTTTCCGACCACGGTTACGCCTACCGTTCTACTGCCGACGGTGATGAGGCGGTGTCGCTGTTCGAGCGCGAAAACCCCGATCTACTTATCCTCGACGTGATGATGCCCGACAAAAGCGGGCTTGAGGTCTGCAAGGCGCTGCGCGACAAAGGAGCCATCGTTCCCATCATCCTGCTCACCGCTAAAGGCGATATCACCGATAAGGAGGCGGGATTCAGCGTGGGTGCCGACGACTATATGGTCAAACCCTTCAATCCGCAGGAGCTGGTATTGCGCATAGAGGCACATCTCAAGCGCAATGAGCGCATCGCGCCAAAACAGCAGGAGGACTTTGTTTATGTGGGCGATTTTGAGTTCGATATCAAGCGTTGCCGGGTGTCCATCGGCGATAAACGTTGCGATTTCACACGCAAGGAGTTTCAGATACTGCTGCTTTTGGCCAACCATGAGGGCGAGGTCTTTACCCGTGAGCAGCTCATCGAGGCCGTGTGGGGCGAGGAGTTTGTCGGTGAGACATCCAGTCTCCCGGTGTTCATCCGCAGAATCCGCGAAAAGATCGAAGCGGAACCCTCGCGTCCCAAACACCTACAGACAGCATGGCGCTCGGGCTATCGGTTTGTGCGGTAGGCAGTGTGCAAATCGGCTCAGGACATCGATGTTTGAGGTGTCGAAAAGTGACCCACGGAAGTTTAATATCGGAAGTGAAGATGTGTGCTTCAAGCTGCTTGCCTTTGCATTAGAGAGTAAGCCCAAGGTAGGAGTGCGAATGTCAATTATTGCAATTGAGGTAAAACTATCCAATACTGTTGATACAAAGGAAGCGCGAACGCTCAATTGGTTTGCAGAAGAGTTTTCTGACTACAACATCTCTAAGTGCCTGATAAATACCGGGTCTCATGCTTACACACGAAATGATGGCGTGCAAGCATTAAATCGGTACTTCCTAAAGTACCGTTCTACGATTATTTAGAGGGATGCTTTGAACGCGGAAGGTACGCCTGTTAGAATTCAGCAAGATTTTGTTAGCATTTCTTTATCTGGATTCACAAAGAACAAAGCCGGTAAATATGGTGATTTCCCGCTCTGCCCTGTAGCTTTT
>DBCW01000026.1:14038-67026 GCA_002293265.1 Eggerthellales bacterium UBA948 | reverse complement strand
ATTATCGTTCCTTTATCCGTATTCACAAAGAACAAAGCTGGCAAATATGGTGATTTCCTGCATCATCCTGTAATTTTTATGCTGAAGTAATTTAAAAAGCGTAGGTATTCAGGGTTAAGTAGGAAAGGAGCAAATATGGAGAAAGCGTCGAGTGTTTCAAGGCGAACTTTTGTTGCAGGTGCTGCAGCGGCGAGCGCTATGGCGGCTTTAGCTGCCGCAGGTTGTTCGCCTACGCAGAATTCGGTGGGAGTATCAACTGCCAAAGAGCATGCGGAGCCTGCCGATATCAGTACGGGCACATGGGTGTCCGCCGCTTGTTGGCACAATTGTGGTGGTAGGTGCCTCAACAAAGTGCTCGTCAATGACGGCGTTGTTATCCGGCAAAAAACCGACGATACGCATGAAGATTCGGTAGAACACTTTCAGCAACGCGGGTGTAATCGTGGACGTGCACAGAGGAAACAGGTTTTTGCCGCTGATCGTATCCGCAAGCCGCTCAAACGTTCCGGCTGGGCTCCGGGCGGTGGAACAAACTCCAACGGTGAGATGCGTGGCAAGGATTCTTGGGAGGAAATCGAGTGGGACGAAGCGCTCACTTTGATCGCGCAGGAATTGGACCGAATAAAAACCACTAATGGTAACAAAGCATTTTTCTGTACCGGTGGCGAAATAGGTACGGTACTCAACGCATATGGTGGATATGTAAGCAACTGGGGTACCGGCTCATATGGCTCATGGGCGTATACCGCAGGCACCGTCGGATTTTTCGGCTTTTCCCCCGACAACATCGCCAACGATCGTTTTGACTATAAGAACTGCGATACCATTATCATGCTTGGCCTTAATGCAGCCTGGACATCTCCCGGTAGCCCGATTTATCATGGGCTCGTGCTTAAAGAGCAAGGCGTTAAGTTCATTGGTATCGACCCGTTCTTCAACGAATCCTACAGTGCGCTCGATGCCGAATGGATTCCCTGTTATCCGGGGTGCGATACAGCACTTTTGATCGGTATTGCTGCCGAAATGGTTCGTTTGGATGCTGAGAAGCAGCTCATCGACTGGGATTTTCTCAACAAATACTCCATTGGTTTTGATGCCGAGCACATGCCGGAAGGGGAAGACCCTGCAGGCAATTATAAAGACTACCTGCTGGGAACCTATGACGGGATACCCAAGACACCCGAATGGGCTAGTGTTCGTTGCGGTGTTCCTGCAGAGAAGATTACCTATCTTGCCGAGCTGATGGGCAAAGACAATAAGACGGCATTTCTCGCCTCATACTGTCTTGGTCGTAATCAGCAAGCAGACAATGCCCCTCAAGCCCTGATGGCGTTAGGTGCCATGGGCGGTCATTACGGCAAGTCAGGACATATGTGTGGAATGGCTCCCGACTTCAACGCCTTTGGCGGTGGTCCCGATGTGTATTCATCGGGTAGCTCCGGCCTTGAATCTGTTCCTAATCCGATTACCGATGAGAGCATCTGCAACATCGAGTTATGGAAGAGCATGCTCAGAGGCACCTATAACTACACCGGTAATAGCAGCAGTAAGCGTAAACCCGGTGTTATCAAACCGGTTGATATTAAGATGATCTGGCATTCACGAGGTGCATTGCTCCAAACTTGTGACGATCAAGGTAACGGTATCAAAGCCCATCGCAAGATGGAATTGGTTGTCTCCAATGCTTCCTTTATGACTACGAACTCAAAATATGCCGACTTTATCCTTCCGGTGTCTACTCTGTGGGAACGTCCCGGTGGATTCCTGATCGGCAATAGGGAAATGTGTGTCATGTATACCCAGGTGATCGATCGTTACTATGAAACCTATTCCGACCAGGAAATTGCTAAGATGCTTGCGCCTAAGCTGGGTGTTGACGGTGAGGCGATTTGGCCGATCAGCGCAACACAGCAGTTCTATAATCAGGCTGCCGGGGCAACCATGATCGATGGTAAAGGTGAAGAAGTACCGCTGATCTCATTTACAAAAGAAGAAATCGATGCTCTTGGAGTCGATGGTGAACCGCAAGACGGTTATATCAGCTTTACCGAGTACAAGGAAAAAGGAGTGCTGTCCGTTAAGCGTGCCGACGGCGATGTCTATACGCATTACGCAGGAAAAGACTGGGTCGACGACCCGGTGGAAAACCCGATGCCCTCCGATTCGGGACTTTTCGAGATTTACTGCAGTAAACTCTCCACAACCATCAAGGAATTTGGCTATAGTGAGGACGTCACACCGATTCCGACAGTTTACTATGGTCCTGAAGGGCTGGCTGGAAGGTATGCAAACGGTGATATCGAAGCCGGAGTTCCCAGCGAGTATCCTTTCCATCTCTATAATCCTCATTATCTGCGCCGCTCACACAGCGTTTTTGATAATGTGCAATGGCTGCGTGAGGCTTGGGTTAACCCGGTGTATGTTAGCGCATCGGATGCCAAGGCAAAGGGCGTGAAGATGGGCGACACCGTAAAGGTAACCAGCCCCCATGGCGTTTGTTTGCGAACCGCTTGCGTGACCGAGCGGTTGGTGCCTGGTGTTGTGGGTCTCCCTCATGGCGCATGGGTGGATGTTGATGAATCTACAGGAATCGACATGGCAGGCTCTGATAACTATCTGATGGGTAGCAATTGCGGTGGTGCCGGGGTTTCGGGGTGGAATTCACAGATATGCAATTTTGAAAAGCACAGCACGGAACTACCCCCCGACGTCGAACTTCCGTTACTTGTAAATTATGACCAAGACACATTTGTCTCTGCCGGCCAAAGGAGGTAATGAGAATGGCACAAATCGGTTTTTACTTTGACATGACAAGATGCGTTAACTGCAAGACCTGTCAAATGGCATGTAAGGATAAAAACAACCTCGATGTCGGCGTCAATCTTCGTCACGCCGAATCTTTCGAGACGGGATCATTTCCTATACCGCAGACTTTTTGCTATTCCTTCAGTTGCAATCACTGCGCGACTCCCGCCTGCTTGGCTTCGTGTACAACGGGTGCCATCTATAAGGCGGAAGACGACGGCACGGTCATCATAGATCAGGAACTTTGCATTGGCTGTCAAGCTTGCGTTTCCGCGTGTCCTTACAGTATTCCTCAGCTCAACACAAACACAGGGCAGATCAACAAGTGCGACGGCTGTTACTTCCTGCGAAAGAACGGTGAGGAGCCCGCGTGTGCAAGTTCATGCTGTGCCCGCGCACTCCACTTCGGCGATCTTGAAGAACTCAAGTCAAAACAGGGAGCGGGAAAGACCTTGGTAAATGATTTTCCCGCGCTCGGAGCCGGACCGGCTACCGGACCATCAATTCTCATCAATATGAAAGAGGCGGGAAAAACAGCGAATTTCGAGCCGTCTCTTTTTTAGCAGCAACCAATCGGTATTTCTATGGACTTACCGTTGTTTATTCTCTACAATGACGGGCATCAGAGGTCATGCTTCGGTGCCTGTCATCTACATTTTCCAAACAGCATACGTATGCTTGAGTCTGTATGTAGGCGTATGCCTGTTGCCGTGACGGCTCTGTGAGCGAAAGAGGGAATGATGGAACATGATGCGCGTAATCTGCTATTGGTCAGGCAGTATATCTACAATCTACTACATATTATTTTTGGTCAAGCTCCGTCGAAATCACTCTTGGATGCATTTTTATGTGAAGAGTCGTTGAAAACATTGGAGGCTTATGACGAAGAGTGTCTTTCGCCTTTTAGGCAGGCACTGAAAGAGGCTGAAGATGCGGGGAAACATTATTTGAATTCCGAAGATGATGTGCAGGCCTTGAAGTTATTAGGACAGGAATACACACGTCTTTTTGTCGGTCCCGATGCACCTCCTGCTCCTCCGTGGGAAATGATTTATCGAACAGGAAATCGCGAACTTTTTCAACCGGGCGTGCTCGAAATCCGTTCAATCTATCGTTCGCAAGATTGTGAGCCGGCCGAGACTCCTCACGTCTCAGACGATCATCTCGGAATTGAACTCGATTTCATGCGCTTCTTGTGCGAGAAAGAAACAGCGGTGTTGGAACAAGAGAACGAGGAAGAAGCCCGACGTATCGAAGAGGTGCAGTTATCGTTCATCAAGGAGCATCTTTTGATGTGGACACCNNAGTTTCTCGACGATCTCGTTTTGGCATCGAACGAGTCGTTTTATCCGGCCATCGGCAGACTGCTAATCGCCTTCGTCGAACGTGATGTCAAATTGTTGCAGACATAACAGGGGGGAGAGGATGTGGTTCTATGACGAAAAAAGGTTTCTTCTTCAACCAGGAACGATGTGTGGGTTGTAAAACCTGCCAGATTGCGTGTAAAGATAAGAACGACTTGCCCATAGGCACGTTGTTCAGAAGAATAAGCTCGTATGAAACGGGCGTCTTTCCCGCACCCTCTACCTTTCATTTTTCCGCCTCCTGCAACCACTGTAGCTCACCGGAGTGTGTGGCGGTTTGTCCGATCGGCGCCATGTATGTCGACCGAGAAGACGGTACCGTTCAGCATAATGATGCACTCTGTATCGGATGCCAATATTGCGTGACGGCATGTCCCTATGGTAATCCCCGTTATCTCAGTGATCTGAAAGTCGTGCGGAAGTGTGATGGCTGTAAAGCCTGGCGAGATATTGGAGAGCAGGTGGCATGCGCATCATCCTGTCCGGCGCGTGCCTTGGAGTTCGGTTTGTTGGATGAGCTGCAGGCGGAGCACCCTGACGCCGTCAACGACCTTTCGATATTACCCTCGTCCGCTCAAACCCAACCGTCACTGCTCATCAAACCGAGGGCATCTGCTCTCACCACCGAGTACCGGGAAATGATTACGTAATCCGGAAGGCATTCTATGCGTGCACTCAAACTGAGGTTTATGTTTCTTATTTTGTTGACGGTGTTGTTCATCGCTGCCATTATCGCGAACTATTTTTGGACATCTTATTACGAGCGCGAGCAGATGGAAAACGAACTTATCGAAACCGGTGAGGTTCTCTCCATGCAAATGGATGCTGTATGGTCGTTCATGTCGATGAACCAAAGTCAGCTTGAGAAGATCGCCTTTACCGATGAAGGGGTCTACCGTGGTCTACACTGTGCCATCGCCGGCAGGAGCATCGGTCTGTTGTTCTCGCAGACATCCAATTACACCACGCGATTTGTAAACTACAACCCCCGCAATCCCAGCGATGTGCCCGATGCGTTCGAATCCGCTGCGCTCGATGTCTTTTTGGTCGACCCTACGGTGAAGCAGTATTACGAGTTCAGCGACTTCAACGGAGTTGAAGTGTTTCGCTATTCGGCACCTATGGAGATCGAAGAAACCTGCCTCACCTGTCACGGCACACCTGCCGGCGAAATCGATGTCGTGGGTTTTCCCAAAGAAGGCTGGAGTCTCGGTGACGTAGGTGGTGCGATCAGCATCGTCATACCTTTGGACGTGTATAAGATGAGTGAGCAGACCACCGTGTTGTACAACATTGTCTTCTTTGGAGTGTTGCTGCTGCTGTTTTCGATATGTGTTTGGTTCGCGCTGCACTATCTGGTGACCAACCCGCTAAAGAAAATTCAAGGCAGCATTCATCAGAGCAGTGCAGGCGAGCTCGATATCCAACTGTCGCCGAGCGAGACATCGCGCGAAATCAGAGATTTCGCCAACGAGCTCAACGGTATGTCGGTCAAACTCGCCGAGGTCTACAACAACCTCGAGCTACAGGTCGCTGATCGTACTGCACAGCTTACAGAAGCCAACGATCTACTCGTACAACAGCGAGCTCAACTCGAACGCATGAATGCCGATCTGGCGGGGCAGAGCCGCTATAAATCCGACTTTCTGGCGATGATGAGTCATGAGTTGCGCACGCCGCTCACCTCGATCATCGCTTTTACCAGCTTGCTCAAGAAAGATACGGTCAATCGCAATAACCCCGATGTCGCCGAGATATCGTCGGAGATCGAATCCAACAGCAATGTTTTGCTCACCATAGTCAACGACATTTTGGATATCAGTCGTATCGAGGCCGGCAAGGCGGAACTCAATTACGAGCTGCTGGATTTGGGGGATATGATCGCCAATCTCAAGGACTTTATGCAGCCCATTGTCGATCAAAAGAACATGCAGCATTCGTACAAGGTCAACGGTAATGTGCCTCTTGTGTATGTGGATGGAGATAAGCTACAACACATCCTCATCAATCTGCTACTCAATGCAATTAAGTTTACGCCGGAAGGCGGGCAGGTGTCGTTGAAGATCTCCTATGACGAGAGTGCCACCGATGTTGCTTCAAATGAGCGAAAGGTGGTGTCGGCGGAGGACGGGATGCATGACAACGGTTGGATTCTCCTACAGGTGAGTGACACCGGCATCGGCATCGATGAGGAGGACCAGACGAGCATCTTCGAGCGCTTCCGGCAGGTTGATTCTTCCGCAGCTAGGGGGTATAGTGGCACCGGCTTGGGGCTGGCTTTGGTTAAGGAGTACGTCGAGATGCACAAGGGTTCGGTGTCTGTACGAAGTGCGCTCGGCGAGGGCTCGACCTTTACGGTACGTATTCCTGTCAGACAGGAGAAGACACAATGAAAGTACTCTTGATAGATGACGACAAAAGCATCCAGTCCTCCTTGGAGCGTGTACTCACCGAGGGAGGTTACGAGTTTGTCGGTGCACTCTCCGGCAAAGACGGGCTTGAACTGCTGGCATCTGAGAAACCCGATCTGTTGTTGCTCGATATCATGTTGCCCGGAGTGAACGGTTTTGATCTCTGCACACAGATACGCGCGGAGGGGCGGCGCATCCCCATCATCATGCTTTCAGCCAAAGGCGACATCGTGGACAAGAGCATCGGCTTCAAAGCGGGCTGTGACGATTATGTGGTCAAGCCCTTCAATGCCGATGAGCTGCTGCTGCGCATCGAAGCCAATATCCGCCGCCACAAGGAAGACTTGGGCGTTATCAAGCCCGTGAACAAGGGCGGCAGTATCAAAACCGGTGATCTGGAGATACTATTTGACCGCTACGAGGTTTACCTGCGTGGCGAAAAGCTCACCATGACCTCGAAGGAGTTTGAGATACTCGCACTTTTGGCTTCCAACTCCGGCAAGGTGTTTACCCGAGCGGAGATCTACGAGCACATCTGGGGCACAGAAAGCGACATCACCGAGGAAAGTATCACCGTCTTCATGCGTCGTATCAGAGAAAAGATCGAGGACAACCCATCCGAACCGGTGTACCTGCTCACCGTTTGGCGTGTAGGCTACAAGTTCGTTGACCACGTGTAGCGAAGGAGCCCCAAAGTAAGCGGGTGAATAATTGAGCGACTATCTGCACAAATCTTTGCTTCTTCATNNATTATATATTCTAATTAAAACAAGATATTTCCTGCGTGGCGGGTTTTAGTTTTGTCGCAACAAATGTGCTGAGAGTACTTTTTATGAGGACTATAAGGCATATTGGTGTGTTTAACTATTGACTGTCATACTATATGAGTATAGTATGTCAGTTTAAAGGACTCAGAAAACATTTTAACCAAATAAGGCGAAGGAGGCGAAAAAAAGCCGGGATTCAGTGCACTTTACGATAAGGTCGCAGAAAGGAGAACTTACATGACCAGCTTATTGAAAAAGATCGAAGAATCATCATTTGATCGGCGAAGATTCGTGCAGGTGGCAGCGACAGCCGGTGTGGTGGCAGGGTTGGGGCTAACAGGCTGTGATAACAAGGTAACGGAAACGACCAAGGACAGCCCGACACTCGTTGACCTTGAAGGTGGAGAGTGGATACCGTTCAATTGTCTCACATGGGGCAATTGTGGCTTTAGATGCTACAATCAAGCTTATGTGGTCGATGGTGTAATGATACGCCAAGCAACCGAGCAGCGCCCCGACAGCGAAGATAACCCACAACATAGAGGTTGCCCCAAGGGACGTAGTGTTCGGCGGATACTCACAAGTCCTGAGCGATTAAAATATCCGATGAAACGTAAAAATTGGCAACCCGGTGGTGGCTCTAACACCAAGGGCGAGATGCGCGGAGTTGATGAGTGGGAGCGCATCAGCTGGGATGAGGCGATTGATTATGTGGCCAACGAACTGGTTCGAATCCGAGATACGTATGGGAATCGGTCATTTCTTGCTTTAGGCTCACTTGACTTCATGATGAACTCCGGGCTTCTGGGCAGTCCCACGCTTAATATGTTAGGTGGCTGTCTTACCACGTGGGGCCAAGCTTCACAAGGTGGTTTTCCGGTGGTGAGCAACAACATGCGTGGAGTATGGTCTAGCGGATGTTCAGATTCACAAGATCGTATGTCACTTCGTCATTCAAAACTGATTGTTTTGTGGGGCATTAACCCTGCATGGAGTGCAAGTGGCGGCGACATGTATCACTTCCTTAATGCAAAGCGCAAATCAGGCGCAAAAGTAATCATCGTTGATCCCTTTTTCCACCCTTCTGCACAGGCTCTGGCAGACGAGTGGGTACCCTGTCGTCCGGGAACGGATGGAGCACTGCTTGAGGCACTTGCCCATGAAATGATTAGCAATAACCTTCAAGATCAGGAATATCTGGATACTCATTGTGTCGGTTTTGATGCTGAGCACATGCCGGAGGATGCAAAAAGCGACGAAAACTTCAAGGACTACATTCTCGGTGCTTACGATGGACAACCGAAAACAGCTGAATGGGCTAGTAAAATCTGTGGTACTCCGGTAGAACAGATCAAGAGCTTTGCTCGTCAAATAGCAACTACCAAACCGACAGCCTTTAAGTCGAGTTCTGCTCCCGCCCGCACATTTTATGGTAATCGCTATGCGCAGCTGTTCTTTGCTGTGGGTTGGATGACCGGCAACGAAGGCGTACTAGGTGGAGAAGTTTCTGCAGGTTCCAGCTTTGCTAACAGTCATTTTGGAACTATTGGCGGAACGAGTCTTGTGGCGTTTGGAGCAAGTGGATACAAACGAGCAGCCAATCCTATATGTACCGAACCTCGTGGCCTGCAGGGCTGGGTAGCCGATTCAATATCCGGTGGCTATGACCCGGCAAAGGAATACGGCATCCCATTTGGTGACTTGTGGAAATCCATCGTTGTTGGACAATACCACCTTCCAGGTCCCAACGGCGTAACGCGTGAGCTTGATATCAAGTGCATATTGAGGGACAATTGCTGGTCGCCAGCTACACAGATAATCGGCGGTGATTACTTTGAGCGGGCGATGCGCAAGGTAGAGTTTGTTGTTATCAATGATATTTATCTCACCAACGATGCTCAGTATGCCGACATTGTGCTACCGGTGCAAACACCGCTTGAGCTTGATTACAGCATCTCTTTCATGTGCACGCCTTCCGACTTCGTTTTTGTCGGGCGACGTATTATCGAGCCATATTACGAAGCAAAAGCGGATTGTGAAATCTATTACATGATTGCCGATAAACTCAAAATTGGTGAAGATGTGGCACCGCGATTGAGCACCAAACAAGCTACGTTCAACCAGATCATGGCGGGAACGATTCGCAAGCCCGATGGTTCCGGCGAGCGTGAAACCTTGGTCAGCGTAACCGAAGAAGATCTTAAGTTTTACGGCATCGAGGGTGCGCCTCAAGAGGGCAAGATTCCTATAAAAGAACTTATCGATAACGTCATCTATCAGGTGGAGCGCAAAGATGGCGATAACTACATGAATGTCTTCAACAAAGCTTTCCGAGAAGATCCCGAGGCTAATCCACTAAAGACACCGTCCGGCAAAAACGAGATCTATTGTCAGAGGCTTAAGGATTACTACGATCTGGCGATGTTGCACGATATCGATGCACTTCCAAAGTATAAGCCCGCTGTCGATGGTTATGAGCAGAGCCTCACAGAGACAGAGTACGTCTTCCAGATGGTGACACCTCACCATATCCGTCAGGCAGGTTCTACATTTGCAAACGTCAAACAGCTTAACGAGGTGTTTCCTAATGACCTTATAATGAACAGCGGCGACGCGCAGAAGAAAGGCTTTAAAAGAGGAGACTGGGTATTAGCAAGCAATTCGGACGGCGCAAAGATTGCCCGTAGACTCAATACCTCGCCTTGTGTTGTACCGGGTGTTGTAATTCTTGCCCCTAGTAATTGGCGTGAAGTTGATCAGGAGACCGGTGTGGATATCGGAGGAAACGCCAACACAGTTACGAAGCCCACACTTACGGGCGATGGCTATCAGGCTTTTAATAGCGTGCTTTTGAAAATTGAAAAGTATACGGGCAAAGAGTTGCTTCCTGACTACAAGCGCGCTCCAATCGTTCCGCTTTCAGAATAGGAAGGAGTGAAAATGTCACAGCTAGGTTTTTTTCATGATAATGATTCTTGCATCAGCTGCAGGAATTGTATAATCGCATGCAAAGATAAGAACGATCTACCTCTCGGGGAAAAGTTCCGTCGTGTCTATGACTATGCCGGAGGTTCTTGGGAAGTTGATACTAACGGTGCTTATGTTGGCAAAGACAACTTTGCTTACTCCGTTTCGGTGGCCTGTATGCATTGCGAGACACCGGCTTGCATGACAGCTTGCCCTGTTACAGCAATAAAGAAACGCGAAGAAGATGGAGTTGTCTGGATAGACGATCAGATTTGTATTGGCTGTGGTGCCTGTGTAACCGCATGTCCGTATAATGCACCGTACTTGAGTCAAGAGAAAGGAATTGCCCGCAAGTGCGATTTATGTCGGAGTTTGATTGATAATGATGAGGATCCTGCCTGTGTGGCTTGTTGTCCGACGCGCTGTCTCAATTACGGTGAAATTGAGAACCTGAAGTCATCGTATGGAGACTTACAGCAGGTTGCTCCACTTCCGGAAGCGTCAATGACCGGGCCATCGGTCGTTTTCAATCCTTCAAGGTTGAATCCTGACGGCAAGTTAAAAGGCGAAGTACTTAATGCTCCCGAAGAAATTGAGTCGGCAGCGGTATAGGAATCGAGGAGACGATGAAGACCAATGAGAATATCACGGTATTGCTTGCTGCCAGAGCAGCTGCCTACCGAATCCTACAAAATATTTTTGGCAATGAGCCTAATATGGAAGGTTTGAACAGTCTGAACAGTCAGGCATCCCGTGATGTTCTCGGTCTGGTGGCGGAGGGAGAAAACCCCTCCGCGCCCTCCCTGTTTTTGGCTGTCGAGAGATGCCTACAAGGAAAGGAAGAGCAGCTAGATCAACTAAAGGTCAGCTTCACTCGCTTATTTGTAGGACCCGGCAACATGGAGGCGCCTCCTTGGGAATCTCTTTATTTGAGCAAGGAAAGCTCACTGTTTCAAGCATCAACACTTGAGGTTCGCAAGGCCTACGTTGCGCAGGGATTCATTGCGCAAAGTTACCCGAATGTCGCTGATGACCACATCGGTCTTGAATTAGACTTTATGGCACGTCTTGCCGAGAAAGCAGCTGAAAGTTTTTCTGCAGGAGATACCGTCGTTACCAAAGAATATCTCATAGCTTCAGCCAGCTTTTTAGATCAGCACCTTCTTGTCTGGATTCCGTTATTTGTTGCTGTGTTGACAAAAGCTGATCATGCCGATTTCTACAGGGAAGCGGGAGCGGTGCTGGAAGAGTTGCTGTCAGTCGATCAACGCTCTATACAAGAAGTGCTCAGTGCTATCGAGTAGAATGATAGGGAAGCACAAGGTGGCGCTTTGAAGTAACATTTTGCCATGCAGATAGGACTCAGTGATGGTTTTCTTGTAGCATATGGGGAAAAGAGGTTCTTATTTTAGTCTCTCTTTTAGTGATACTGTATTTTTTCTTAGGTGGCTGTGGTGGTGGGCTGTTGCTCATATCGTCACTTAGCAGTCTGTTTTTCCATGGAAATAAAATGCGCACGAGGGATGTAAGCAGTGCCTTTGTCAATATGACTAAGCATTGTTATCTTCTGGGTTTTCTAATCGTGATCATTGCCTCTGCTTGCCTCATTATCGATCTTGGACAGCCGTCCCGAATGCTCTCACTATTCCTTAGACCGTCAGGAGCGGTACTAAGTTGGGGGTCATTTATCCTGTTAGCCACAATTATCCTCGGGTTTTTTCTGGTGTTAGCAAATTTTATCTATACCTCCGTTCTGTCTTCTCCAATTAAAAAGGTGGCTGAAGCTCTCTGTGCTGTAAGTTCATTTCTTCTTGCTGCTTATGCCGGTATCTACTTGCAAAGCGTGCAGACGGTTCCCTTCTGGAACACTTTTGCTCTGCCTATACTCTTTGTATTTTCATCGCTTTCCACAGGTATGGCACTCATTTTTCTGGTTGCGTCGATGACAGGAAATGTAGTGTGGCTAAGAAAACGTCTAATTCAACTACATGTTGCACATAGAATATTTTTGGTGATTGAGCTTGTGGTGCTCACATTATTGTTGTGGTTTGCTACTTTTGACACGACGGCAACACAATCTCTCAATCTGCTTTTTGGCTCGGATTTACGATATTGGTTTCTGATTGGTGCAGTGGGACTTGGAATTGTCGTTCCTTTAGCTGCGGAGTTTTATGCGTTTCTGTCAAAAAAGACATCGTTGCTTCTGCCGTTATATGTTTTCTGCCTTTTGGGAAGTTTGTGTTTAAGATATTGTGTTGTTGCTGCAGGGGTGCATTAACGAAAAGAGGTATCCGAACATACAGAACCACAGAAAGTAAAAGGGGTACAATGTAAAGCAAATACCGATNNGATATGACTGCAAAAGTAAAATCCATCTGAGTAAAAGTAGTTTTATGAAGAAGATTTGTGAAGAAAGATGAGAAAACCGCACAATGACCCTATTTGAAGTAGATGAATCATCAGGACTGCCTGTGTGGGTGCAATTGCGAAACCGCTTTGTTTTTCTTATCAGCACGGGACATTACCAGCCGGGTGACCAACTTCCCAGCGTACGAAGGCTTGCTGCCGAAACATCTATAAACTACAACACTGTCAGTAAGGTATACATCAATTTAGAGCATGATGGTTATGTTATGTCGGTTAGGGGGAAAGGTGTTTTCGTACGTGATATTGGCGACAAGAAGCGTGATGATACAAGTGCCGTCGCCGAAGCCGTCATTGAAGACAGTATCAGGCGATGTATTATGATGGGCATGTCCATTGACGAGATCAAACTCCGTATGCTTGATGTTGCACAGAGGTTAAAAGAAGAATCGCGGAACTTAACAAACGAAAAGAAGGCCCTCTATGAAAGAAAAAACGGAAAAAGTACGGACTGAAAAAACAAAACCTGTGCGTACTATCGAACGATACAGCTCTCGCTCGGATCGCAAGACCACTCAAAACGCTTCAATAATTTTTTCCGCTTTCTTATTTGTTGCGGTGGCTGCCATCGTTTTTGTTGCAGGCACATTTCTTGTTGGTGAGCTAAACGTCGGGACGTTATGTCTTGCTTTGGGATGTGCGATTTTGGCGTGTATGTCTATCCATGTGGCTATGCAATGGGAGCGAGTGGTAGTTTTGCGCTTTGGTAAGTTCAATAGAACAAAGGGTCCCGGACTCTATACCACCATACCATTCATAGAAAATGCTGCCCTCAAGGCGGATCAACGTCTGATGCTTACCGGATTTAGTGCCGAGGAGACGTTGACCTCCGATCTTGTGCCCATCAATGTGGATGCAGTGTTGTTTTGGATGGTCTGGGATGCCGAAAAAGCTTGTCTTGAAGTTGAAAATTACTACAACTCAGTTTCTTTGGTGGCACAAACCGCTTTGCGTGATGCCATCGGCAGAGCCAGTGTTGCCGAAGTTGCTACCAGGCGCAATCAACTGGATGAGGAGCTTCAAGATGTAATCGAAGAGAGAACTTCTCCTTGGGGTATTTCTATCCTATCGGTTGGAATTCGTGACATTGTAATACCGCAGGACTTACAAAATGTCATGTCTGTTGAGGCACAGGCCGAACGGGAAAAGAATGCTCGCATGGTGTTGGCGGAGGTAGAACGAGATATCTCCGAGATGCTGGTCGATGCGTCACAGGTGTACAAAGATGACAAGATTGCGCTTAGGCTAAGAACCATGCATCTGCTCTATGAAAGCGTAAAGGGATCAGGCGGCACCGTGGTCATACCGAGCGGTTATGGCGATGGCTTTAGTAATGCATCATTGGAAGAGCTTTTTAAGAAGGACTAAAAAGTTGTTGATGGCTTCTGGAAACTCAGAGCATAGGGTTATAGAACAAAAAATTGAAGCGACTCTTTTACCTGAAGGGGAGGTGGAGTCGCTTCGTTGTTTTGCCGAGTCTTTAGGAAAGGGGGCGTAGGACCAGCATTTAGGAGGAAGGATCATGAAGTCGGGGCGGAAGACAGGAAAGAAAGGACATTGGGGTGAATCACAAGGAGGAAGAACCAACCCAGGGGGGGGATAAGCTGTCTTCCAACCCGACTTCACTGAGAGGATTTGACAGTTATTTCCTTCCCACGCATAACACTATACGCCTCTGTTTTATGCATATAGTCAGGCAGATGTCAGGGAGTTGTAAAAACCTAACTTTTTTGGGAAGCAATGATGAAATAGGTGCTTCCTTAAAAATGTGCTTATGCCTGCGAAGCTGTTGGATTGTATTGCTGGATGTTAAAGCCAAAACAAGCCTGGGTAATAGGGTTGATGTATAGGATCAGTTGGGCACCGTTGGAAAGCCTGTATATATGCAATCGATATTGATCTTCAAACGGTAGATAATCAGGTGTGTCCAGACCACTGTAAAGCGCATCATTTGGTATAGATTCATCTCTACTCAGCTGACTGGGAAGCAAAAGATTAAACTGGTAGAGATATTTTCTCTCATAAAAGATGTCAAGTTGCCTTACTGCACTAAAGATATCTCGTTGATTAAACAAATACGCCTCGCGCGAAATTGAGTAAGAAAACGACCAGATTGAGCGATCTTCATCGTTTGGATAAATGGTTATAGAGTTCGACGACGATGTTGTGCCCTGACCCTCAGGACCAGAATCATTTTCTGCAGTGTCAGTTTCGCTTACTTCTCCACCTGATTCGTCTTGGTCTCCACCTTGATTGCCGCCTGTCGGGTCGGAGTCGTTATTTGCTGTGCCGACACCTTCAGATTCGTAACCGGCATCAGGATCGCTTTCACCCTCAGTGGCGTTTGTAGATCCACTGTCACCAACATTGCCTGTCTGCGCACTTGAGATATCGATAGGCGCAGTCAACCTAACACTTTCCCACTCGGACGATAAAAGTCTCCAGTCGATAATCTTTCCGTCGTAATCACAGGCACACCTAAAGTCAGCTGTATTATCGGCATTTAGATCTTCTGAGTACAAGACAAAAAAGCGCGGTTCACCTGGCACTTGTGGCTCCAAACACTGAAAGTCCGCCAGAATCTTGCTTTCATAAAAGTTCTCATTTTGCGAGATAGGAAAGCCTCGATCGCGCATGATGCTGATAAGAAAATGCACCGCTCCGCTTGCGCTTAACTTAGAGACCTCGTCCTCATAAAGACTGCGAAGTCTTGTTACATCATAAGTATTCCATGGATACACAATGGGTTCATTGGCTTGCCGAGTAGTACGTTTGGTGCTCTCGGGAAGATTTTCTAGCTGTACAAAATCGTTGTTAAAAGAATCCACATAGGGATAAATGTAGCTTGGTAGCGCAAATCCTGCCGCAATGATGACTGCCGTGAGCACCAGGGTCATCCCTCCGCCCAACAGACGTTGTGCAAGTTCTTTGCCGTCTTGCTTCTCACTTTTTACCGGTTTGCCCCAAGATTTCTTTTTGGTTTTTACTTTTTTCTCATCCATATTATTCTTCCTTCTTTAGGATGATACTAACAGTTGCGCCTTTGCCTTGTTCACTTTGGATTTTAAGTTCGCTTCCGTGCGCCAACGCGATCTCATGGCACAAGGCAAGCCCAAGGCCGGCGCCACCAAATTTGCGTGTACGCGCTTTGTCCAGCATATAAAAAGGCTCGGTGAGGTATTGGATCTCGTCTTCGGGAATCCCCATGCCTTCATCGATAACTGAAATCTTAACAGAGTCATCTGTGCTTTCCACAACGATGCGTATTGTGCTTTCGGGAGAAGACGCCTTTATGCTGTTGTCCACCAGATTAAAGACCAGCGACTTCATAAGCTCTTTGTCCATCTTGATCGATACCTGTTCGTCCGGCAACTCTGTCTTTAAGGTCATCAAGTGGCTTTTGGCTATCGGATGCAGGATCGTTGAAAGCTCCGATACAAAATCGTGAACGTCTACGACCTCGGGAGTAATTTGCAGGTTGCCCATAGTTAACAGCTCCATCAGCTTGCCGGAAAGGCTTTGCAAACGCTTGGTCTCGTTTACTATGACGCTGGCGTATTCGATCCTGTCTTCGTCTGAAACTTCACGCTTAATCCTGAGGATGTCAGCAAAGCCCAGTATCGATGTTAATGGAGTCTTCATCTCGTGTGCCAGATTGCCAATAAACACTCTGCGTGACTCGGCAATCTCTTCTAGGTTTGTGACGTTCTTCTCAATCGAGTCGGCCATTATGTTGAAGTTTTTGGCAACCTCTGCAACTTCATCGTGCCCCTTTACAGTGGCTCGCTTATCAAGGTCTCCACTGGCAATCTTATAAGTAGTATTGCTTAGGTTTCGTAGTGGAGACATTAGACCGCGTACCAAAAGCAGTAAAAGCGCAGCTACAACGAGTGCGGAAATGATGCCGACAAAACGTGTGCGCTCGAAGTCCAGTTTAAACAGTTCGTCGGTAGTGGTTATGTCAATCGAGGTTATCAGCTGAAAGTTTTGTTCATTGAGTATCGATGTCGAGATAATGTAGAGATAAGTTCTGCCGTCAAGATCTGAAATTACAGAGGTATAATCGGGCTCACTAAGCAGTTGTACTTTGGCTTCGCTGCTTTCTTGGTTTATGGATCTCACCAATTCTTTGTCTTTGTAAAGCGAGATACCAATGTTGTTGTCATTTTGCTGTTGTCTCAAAACCTCGCCAATCACAGCAAGAAGCTCTTCGTTAGGCAAAACAAGCTTGCGCTCCTCAAGCGTGGTTAAGATTACCGAGTAATAAAGCGCATCACTGATGTTGTTATGCCTGGAGAGTGCGTTTTGCCGCTCGCGCTCGATAGTTAGACCGTGATTGCTAAAAAGCAAAGTCATGGATGAAACGTTTACTACGATGATAACCAGGGTAAGCGTTACCAGAAATATTTTTTGCCAGAGCTTCAAACTACTTTTTGACTTTCTAATCTATAGCCAAGTCTTGGGATGGTAACAAGTGAGTCGTAGAGATTGAGCTTTTTGCGTATCTGTTGCACGTGAGTATCTACCGTGCGAGTTTCTCCACCAAAACTATAACCCCAAACCGCTGAGAGCAAACGTTCGCGAGTGAGAGCAATGTCAATATTGTTGGCGAAAAACACCAGCAGATCAAACTCTTTTGGTGTAAGTATTACTGCTTCGCCGTTGAGGGTAACTTCGTGCTTGTCCGGCTCTATGACTATGTCTTGGTACTTTATGGCGGCGTTGTCTTGATGGGTGCGTCGGAGCACAACCTCGATGCGAGCCAGTAATTCTACCGCCTCAAATGGCTTTACGATGTAGTCTTCTGCCCCCATGCGCAGCCCCTTGACCTTGTTGGGAACATCACCCATGGCAGTGAGAAAAATTACCGGCGTGGGGTTGTCGCCTTTGCTTTCAAAAACTTGAAAGCCGTCCATCTTAGGCAACATGATGTCCAGCAAAACCAGATCGTAATTGCCGGTAGTGATCTCGTTTACCGCAGACATACCGTCCATGCATATTTTTGAGGTATACCCACCAATCGTCAGAGCTGCCTCGATCATATGGGCAATGTTCTCGTCATCTTCAACAACCAAGATATGTGCTGCCATAGTACAACCTCGTGTCCTATAGTGTCTGGATTTAATGGTGAAATATATTGTATCCCATTAAGCGCTGGGGCAGAGGTCGTTTATGGGGCACTCCATACATTTTGGGCGACGGGCTATGCAGACTTCGCGACCAAACAAGACCCATTGATGGTTGATTGGGCCCCACATGTCGCGTGGGTATAAAGCTAATAGATCGCGCTCTACTTTTGTGGGCGTGTCAGAGGATTTGGGGGCAAACTTTAACTTGTGCGCGATACGAAAGACGTGCGTGTCCACTGCAATGCCTTCGACTATACCAAAAGCATTGGTTAGCACGATGTTGGCGGTCTTGCGCCCAACACCGGGTAGTCGTGTGAGTTCTTCCATAGTTTGCGGCACTTCGCCTGCGTGTTCACTTAGCAACATTTGGGCGCAAGCAATGCAGTTTTTGGCTTTAACGTGATAAAAGCCTATGGTGCGGATGACTTCTTCGATCTCTACAGGTTTAGCCTCGGCCATGGCTTGTGGGTTTGGCCAGCGCTTAAATAGTTCAGGGGTCACTTTGTTGACGGCAACGTCTGTTGTTTGAGCAGAGAGCAAAACCGCGATTACCAGCGTAAAGGCATCGTGATAGTTTAGTGCGCATTCAGCTTTCGGGTAGCGTGCATTCATGCGCTCGGCAACTGCCAGCGCTCGCTTAAGTTTGGCAGCTTTAGACTCTCTGGCCATGCATGACTCCTAAGGATTCCTAAAGCATCAGTCGCGGAACAACTTGTTTTTTACGTGAGAGAATGCCGGGCACCCAAACGCTGTGTTTATCGCCAAAGCTAATACCAAAGCTGTGTTCGACACCCTTAGTACGACCGGCAATGATGAACTGCGACCCTTCCCTCATGATGTCGGTGATTAACACCAGAGCAAACTCATAACCATTGCGCTTAACCATGCCCTCAAGAAACTCTACGATCTCTTGCTCTTTCTCCAAGATACTATCGGTATTCACGGTCTCGTACGCCGAGATCATGAAGTTGGTGTCACCTTGCGTAAATACCTTGGAGTCTGCCAAAACGATGCTCTCTACCGATCCGTCTTGTCCGGCAAAACGCGCCTCAAATAATTCGCGACCAAATGTGTTGATGTCCAGACCGGCTGCTTTAGCTAAGGTCTCGGCTATTTGGTGGTCACCAAGGGTAGTAGTGGGTGATTTAAGCAGTACAGTGTCTGTTAGCAATGCCGAGAGCAGAACGGCTGCATATTTGGGCTCTATCTCCACACCGTTTCGTTGGTACTCCAGTGCTACGATGCTTGCAGAAGAGCCATAAGGTAGATTGATGAACTGGATAGGGGTTGTAGTTTGAATATCGCCGATGCGGTGGTGGTCAACTATGCCAACAACCTCTGCTTCGTGAATGCCGCTCACTGCTTGTGACGACTCGTTATGATCCACAAGTATGATGCGCCTGCGTGGCGTGTGTGCGAGGTCGGTACGTGTAACAATACCGGTGGCGCGCCCGGTATCATCCACAACAACTGCCTGTCTTAATGTTGAAGCCAGAACTTGCTCGCGAGCTTCGTTTAAGATGTCTTCGCAGTCCAAGACCATGCTTTCGCTATACAAGAAGTCGCTTACAGGGCGAGCGAGTGTGGTAAATCTAGTCTGCACCGTTGCGTCAACATCATCCAACTCCGACAAATACAGGTTGGCAAAAGTGGTTGTGTCGATGATGCCGCGATATAAGCCTTTCTCGTCATGAACTACCAAGGTGCGGATGTTATGCTGCTTTAGCTTTTCTGCTGCTTCGCGCATTGTTGCAGATTCTGGGATTTGCAACGGATTTGGTGTCATGACATCACATATGCGACAGTGGATGTGAGTCAGCACCTCGGGGTGGCGGATACCGTAGCGATCCAGCACGTACTCCGACTCGTGCGGAAGCGGACCTAGTCGGTAGGGGATATAAGAGTTGTCCGGATCAAGGATGTTTTTTAAACGCGCGTAACCAATAGCTGCGCTTATCGAATCATTGTCGGGATTACGATGTCCAACAACAATTATCGGCTCGTGCTTGATTGCGGCCTGTGTTGCCGGCTGAATACCTGAATACATTAAGCCTCTCCAAGTCAATTTTTGTGTGCAAAGTGATAAGACAAAAGGGGCGACCTGATTTGTCTTCTTAGATTCTATCGCAATTCCAAGACAGTATATCAATTGCAACATATCGGCTAGTTATTAGGGTGGCACCGTATAAACACTGTAAACTCGTTGTTATGTCTGGTTGGTATGAAAGATGCCACATTAAAAGAAGTGTAGTTTCTAGTCAGACTGTCTTAAAACTACATATTTAACCTAGATTGTCATTCCCGCGAAGGCGGCAGTCCATTATGAGCCATTATTGCTTACGTAAAACTAGATTCCCGTCTTCGCGGGAATGACAGAGGGGCGTACCGGAATGACAGAACGATACTTTTCGAACAGCGTGGTGCAAAGAACAGAGAGCTACACTTTATAGAGATATTTGGTCTTGCGCTAATTAAACGTCAGCTGATGTCGTCCGGTTAACTCTTGAGAGAGACTAAGCGTTGGTGCTTGGTCTTGTAGTGTTTTAGTCGAAGAGCCTCTTACGGTAACCTTGAACTTCTTTGTTTTTCCGCCAGCCTTTACTGTAATGGTAGCTGTACCTTTCTTATGCGCGGTAATAACTCCGGCTTTGTCTATGGTTGCAACTTTCTTATTGTTTGAGGAGTAGGTGGGCATTACTCCTGTGGCTTTTGCCGGAGTTACCTTTGCTTTTATCTGCTTGGTTTTGCCCACAGTCAGTTTTATTGGCTTAAGAGCTTTGATTGCTTTTACTTTGAGTGACTTTGCTACCACTATTACAGTACATGCTGCTCGCCTCTTGCCATCAACTGATGTAACAACGATTCTGGCTTTTCCGGTCTTTAATGCTTTCATCTTGCCGGTGTTTTTATCTATTTTAACTATCTTAGGGCTAAGGCTTTTAAAGGTCAGCTTTTTATTTGTCGCGTTATAAGGTTGCACTGATGCCTTTAGGGTAAGCGTCTTGTTCTTTGCCATATATATTGGCGGAGATGTTGCCAGGCTTACTTTTGTTACTTTGACTTTTTTGTTTACGACAGGGGTTGTAGTTGGGTCTGTGGGATTTGTAGGGTTGGTTGGGTTGGTGGGATTCGTTGGGGTCGTGGGGTTTGTCGGATCCGTTGGATTGGTGGGAGTGGGCACCGGGTTCGTGGGTGTTGGAGTTGGGTTTGTTGGCGTTGTCACCGGGGCAGCGGCGACTTTTACTGTTACGGTATATACCTTTGTTGAACCATCTTCTGCTGTAACCGTGTATTTGACAGGGTTTGTAAAGTTTTGTGCTCCCAGAGGTGTGATCGTTGCTTTCGCAGAGTATGTAATGCTTGGGGTGATAGATTTGATCTTAGTGTTGTATGGAACAGTAATTGTGATACTGGTTCCGCTAATAGTTGCGTTTTTGCCTGCAAGGTTAAACGACAAAATGTCTTTTTCAGATGAAAGTGGTCTAGTAACACTGATATTTGTTGATACATAGTGTTCGCCGCTTAAACCAAGTTTTATCTGCGTGCGACCTTCACCCACACCTGTAACTTTGCCACCGGAGTTAACTGTTGCAATACCCTTATTATCTGATGTGTAAAAAAGCGGCGCCAGACTTGCAGTGACATAATTAAACTCTAAGTTTTGATTGTAAAGCGTAAAGGTTGTATTGCTGCCAACTTCAATAGATGTTTTTTCTGCAGCTACTTTGAGGTCAATATTGCTATCCAAAGCTTGTATTTTTGCTGTACGCGTTTGTTTGCCGGTATAACCGGAAGCAGTTATATCTTTTGCGCCGCCGGTGAATAGTTGAACCCAGCATTTTGTTCCGTTTGGTTGATAAAAACAACCAACACCAACTGCTGTATAAGATGAATTTGTCATATTTGCGTAATGGCCTTCTGATTTTGTCCAGCCGTCCATTACATCAGAAGCGTCAAAATAGACCATTGCAATGTTTTCGCCAAAGTAAGAAAAACTGCTTGAAACAACGGTAGAACAAGATGTTCCATCCGGGCGAGTGTGGCTGTAGTAAAACGCGATTTCAGCGGCGCGTTGCATTGCTTCGCTCGTAAGCGTTTTATCCATAGTAAGCGCAGATAGGCCTAGATTATTTCTCAGAGAGTTTAGCTGTTTTACAACCTCATTGGCTTCGTCGTAGTCATAAACACCACTAATATTGAAGCTCAATTCTGTAGAAAGTGTTGTTGATGTGTCGTTAGAAGTTTTAATCAGCTGCGTTTCGGTGGCATATGCCGCCGCAGGAAGCAAAGCAAGCATCAGCGCCAGTATTATTCCAAATTTTCCAAGAAGCTTCGTCTTCTCCATGTTTTTAAACCCCTTCAGCTTGTTTTATGCCTCGCAAAAAGCGAACTTTATTTATTGCTATTATAATGCAAAAAGTTGCTCACAATTTAAGAAACTTGTGAGCAACTATGTTTGAAAATCTGATATTAGTACTCTGTACTAAGTTTAAATTATATTACCGTAACGGTGCACTTAACGGTTAAACCATTCCAAGTTGTTGCAGTGATAGTTGCTTTGCCCTTTTTGATGCCTTTGACTTTTCCTTTACTGTCCACAGTAGCAATGCTTTTGTCGCCGGACTTCCATGTCACGGTCTTAGGGCTCACATTTGTTGGTGTCCACTTAACTTTCAATTGCGTTGTAGCTTCAACATTTATGGATGCAGATGTTTTGTTGAGAGTAATTTTTGTTGGCAAAACACCACCAACAGTTACTTTGAACTTCTGTGTTTTGTTGCCGGCTTTTACGGTAATTGTAGTAATACCTTTTTTAAGCGCTGTGATTACTCCGGCTTTATCGATCCTTGCTACTGCTTTGTTGCTGGATGAATATACAGGTATTACTCCGGTAGCTTTTGCAGGAGTTACTTTTGCCTTTATTTGGATAGTCTCGCCAACCTTAAGACCGACTGGTTTAAACGCCTTGAGCGTTTTTATTTTTGTGGCTTTAGCTACAACAATAACGCTACACCCAGCTTGTTTTTTGCCATCATTTGACGTAACGATGATCCTCGCTTTGCCGGTCTTTAGTGCCGTCATCTTACCGGTGTTCTTATNNGAAACCACTTTTGGATTCAAGCTCTTGTAAGTTAGTTTTTTGTCGGTGGCATTGTAAGGTTGTACTGCGGCTCGCAGTGTAGCAATTTTACCTTTTTGCAGATATATGGGTGGAGTTGTGGCCAGGCTTACTTTTTTAACTTTTACTTTTACTGTTGCCGGGCTTATTGTGTACTCAGATATGTCAATGGCACTTGGATTCATTCCTGTCGAAAAAGCCCTGGACGCCAAAGTTGCGGATGCAGGAATAGAGATCGGGGCAGTGTATGGTATTCCCATAAAGCTTGCGCTGCCCGGATTATTTAAGTTCTCTGTGGTCGAATCGGACAAGGTGTAGTAGATTTTTGCTCCGACGGTAGAGCTGGTTAGTACTACTGTCTGCTCACCGGTGTAAGACCCGCTTTTTACACTGGTTTTAGGAGCAGCTACTGTTTGTGGATAAATAAACTTTGCCGGGATATTAACATCACTTTGAACGTTCCTGTAATCATTTTTCGAAGTATCCCAACTATCAAACACCATGCCACTTTTAGTTGGCTTTGCGGACGGAACAGTTGCATTAGAGCCATATTCGACCATTTGCATGTTAAAAACAGCACCGTTAGCATCAAGGAAAGAAACTCGATATTTTTGCTTTTCATATTTAGCGACAACAACCATATTGTTTGTAACAGTCTTAGTGCCATTTAGCCTGGCATCCCATCCCAAAAACTTGTTACCTTCTTTGTCCGCAACTGCAGGCACTAATAACTGTCCGCCATGTTGGAATGTACGAAGATCAAGTGTATTACGCAACCAATCAACAAATACAACCGTGTAACTGTTGATTTTATATTGAGCAACAATATCAAGGTCTGTATGAATATTTGTGATTCCGGTGCTCCAGTTTGCAAATGAATATCCGGCTTTAGTGGGGATGCTTGTGGGAAGCGAGGCAGAAGCGCCTTCCGATACTTTCTGTGTTTTTAAGACCTTGCCATTGCTGTCAAGGAAGCGAACGGTATAGCTTGCTTTTGGAGCGGCCATTGTGTCTACGTACATCGGCGATGTTGCACCTTCAATACCAAGCAAGACCACAAAGTCACCACTCTTTGCGCTAGGTACTTCTTTTGTATATACGCTAAATGAATACTTTCCGCTTGAATCTATGGTGCCTTGCGCAACGTACTCAAGTTGACTTGCTGTCGGGTCGGTATTCTTTCCCTTGTAAATCATCAGTGTTGCGCGTTTACCGGAGAATTTTTTATCTACTGTGCCGGAAATCGTGTTTTTGGATCCGGTTGTATCTTCACTGGTTGACGGTAAATTGTCTTTATAGCGATAGGTTGTTCTGGTTTGGATGTTTTTATCTCCATTGGTATTGGATATTGCCGTTGGCGACCAATCTGTCCAAGTGTTCGACCATTTCCAATAATTGTATGTAACCGTAACGCTGCGAGTTTGGTACTCATATGTTGTGGTTGTGCTGCCAAGGAACCAGGCATAGAATCCATAAGCGCAAGCTTTGGCACCGGAGCTTTTTCCACCATAAGCCTGCTTGCCTCCACGATCACCCATACTAAACTTTGGTAAGGCAGTAGTGGTTGAATATGAATGGTAAACGCTGCTTGTTCCGGCTTTTACTGAGTCTTGCTCCCACTTGCTGCCAGTTTTATTGCAGTAATGAAAGTAATTATAAGTTGTTGTGGTATTTGTTATTTGAAGCGTTTCACTGGTAGTGGGCTTTACAGTTGTGTATTGCTTACCGCCCCAACTGCCATATGTTTTTGTTGATGATCCATATTGAGTCCAACCCGATAAGCTTGCATCAGTGCTGGTAGTGTATTCTTTATTCGCAGAGCGATATTCTGTGCGTTGCTCGATATTTGCCTTGCCTGTTGGATATGTTGTGCTCCAACTGCTCCACTCGTTAGAACCCAAAGCGACCGGAAAAGTCTTTGCCTCAGCAAGTGGAACTCCGGTCTGATCGTCCTCGGCAATACCAACAATATTTACCTCGACACTTGCAATGGGGCGCTCATAGGAGACAAAAACCTCTCGTGTCGCAGAAGCGCTCTTTGCCAAGGTAAAACTTTCGGTCTCTGAGGCAACCATTTTATCGGCATTGGTTTTAAGCGTAACAATAGCGCGTGCCTTCGTAGCCTTCTCCGGGTAATTTAGCAGCCTTATTGATACGTTGTACCCTTCACCATCTGTGGTTCGCTGAGCAGAATTTATCGTGGCGATAATGGGAAGTTCTGCATTCTCCCATACGTAAACAGTTTTTATTGTCAGGTCTTGTTTGACAGACTTGTAATCCTCACTATTCCAACCTGCAAATATATGACCGGTTGGAGGTGGCGGGGGAGTTGGCGGCGTTGCTGCGGACGACCAGTTCACTTTCTGACTAGAGCCAATCAGCTTTTCGTCTTCATCCACAAAAGAGACCGTGTATGTGTTTATTTTGTATGTTGCTTTGATGGTAGTGTCACCGGTAATGCTTGAAAAAGCTTTGTCCCAGCCTTGAAATGTGTAGCCTTCGCGTGTTGGTGCGCTTGGTGCAGTGACACCTTTTCCGTGTTCAACATTGCTAATGACGCTAAGTGCCTTGCCATCGGCATCAGTAAAAGTAACGGTGTATGGGTTTTTAACTGTAATGCCGACCGATTCTTTAGCTGCGCTTGTTGAAGGATTTGCAGATGTATTTCTGGAGGCAACGGTTACTTTGTATGTACCAACGGCATTTAACTTAAAGCTGGCAGCAGTAGTTGTAGTTGTCGCAGACTGGTTATTTAACGGATTAGTTGTGCATACAAGATTTACAACATAGTCTTTTGGTGAGTTGCTCGCACCACTCCAAGTAACCGCAAGCGCTTGCCCTTTGGTGAGAGTAGTTGAGGAGAGCGCGATGGATGTAGGCGCTCCGGGAGTTACCACAGCTTTGGGAATATCACCAGTTCTCGTTGCGCAGTCAAGACTTATCCAGCCAGTCTTTCCTCCATAGGACGTCTTGCCCCAGCCAGTACTCGAATTGTTAGTGTCTCCTCTTACAACTTCGGTAACGCTGATTGATGTATTCAGAGGTATCTTTGCTAGTTGAGCTGAAGATTTTTGTGCCGCAGAACGCAGATTAAGACCACCATTTGCAGTTATCTTATATTGGCCTGTTGTTTTGAGAGCCACTTCCTTGATCGAAGTTGAATTACGAGAGGTGTACCATCCGCCTGTTTTTTGGCTCTCCTTCAACAAATGTAAAGTACTTTCCAACCCACTGTGGACTTTCTCTTTCTATATGTAGATGGTACCCGCTGCCCACTCCACTGTTTCCGCTTTTCCCAATTGGTTCTCCTTGCTTGACAGTAGTTCCTTTTTTTGCATACCCACTAGCCTGCAAGTGAGCATAGCGCATGAACGTACCATCATGCATCTTGATTAAAACATAGTAACCAAAAGAGCTGTGCTTACCGGAATCCGCAACGATACCGGGAGCAGACGCAAGAACCGGAGTTCCGTTAGGTAATCCAAAATCGTAAGCATAATCATTTGTTTTCGAATTATGCCCGCCCTTTTCGTGCCAGTTGTAGTCTGCAGTGCATTTATATGTTTTTCCAGCTTCATATGGTAGATAAAAATTTACTCCATTAGCTACTGTTGGAAATACTACAAGTAATGCTGAAGAAAAAATAACCACAAGAAAAAAAGCTAAAACTTTCTTGCGTATAGTAAAACAGAGGGGCTTTCCAGATTGGTAACTTTCCATAAAACACTCCCATCCTAAAACAACAATAATCACCCCCTGATCTTGCTGTAATTTTCTATGGGAATAATGTCTTAATGAGGACAGCTGGCGACTTTCATGCTTTTAGCCTTGAAGAAGGACACACTACCCATAGTCGCCAAACTAAAACATGGAAATAAAGAGACGCTCCAATAGTGCATCGAAAAAATCCATCGGGCAGGTGCCCTTCGGCAAGTTTTTTCTTGCGCATATTGGGAGGATATTTCCTCGTTTTAGTTTGGCGTTTCATATAATAACAAAGTATTCGCATGCAAGTAAGGCTCTGTGCAGTACTTATTGTTAATACTATCTACAACAAATTGAGTAAAAAATCACTGAATTGCTAAAATAATTTTATGAAGAATGACACGAATAAATAGAAAATCATATAGTCAAAATCTGACACCTCGCATTCGATGAACTGATAATTCCACAAGTAACTTAGTGATATATCGGCAAGTTAATTGTGGAATTATCAAAATACATTAGTGCCAATCTCTTGTTAGATTAACCCTCAAAGTTGTTTTTCTTCATGATTAAGATGGGGTAACATTTGCGATAAAGGTGTTGGTTATGTTGACTGTTGCCTGCTTGCTTCATGTATTCTTGATAATGCTGCGATTCTAACTTGCGACAGCAAACTTAAAAATCTTGCAGGCGAGCTTGGTGTAACAACACTTTAGCGAAATTATAGGTGTAACTTTAAGGAATCCATTAATGCCACATACTCTGATAAAAGAGTTAAGCGATGCGCTTTTTTCCAGCGCGGTCTTAAAAAATGCTAGCGAGAAGTTTGATCTTGGTCACGATGTGATTGTCGGCGTGCCTATGTCGGCGCGACCGTTTTTTGTCGCATCAGCTTTTTCCAAACGACCACGAGCTACGCTTGTTGTAGTTTCCGGCGAGGAGGCTGCGTATCTATTTACACGTGATCTGGCGGCTTGGCTTGGAAACGATGCGGTCATGCAAATGCCGTTGCGCAGCGATCTTCCCTGGAAAGATTTGTCGCGTGATGCTAATCATGTTCACCAAGCAGGAAATCGAGCCAGAGCAATCAATGCGCTGGCAACAGGCGAGCCTGTAATTGTGGTCACGAGCGCCAGGGCATTGATACGCTGCGTACCTCCTCCACCAAAAACCGGTGGTGGCGGAGTTTTTGCGCCTCTGCAAATTAAAGCTGAAGCAGAGCTGCCAACCAACATAACTTATGAACAGCTAGCCGACATTTTAGTTGGCAAGGGTTATGAGCGCTTGGATAAACTTGATCTTGCAGAAGCTCCGGGTTGCTTCTCGATCCACGGCGATACCATAGACATCTATCCGGCAGGACTAAATTACCCGGTACGCATTGAGCTTTTTGGTGATTATGTCGAGGTAGTCCGGCGTTTGGTGCCGTCCACAGGGCAGTCAATTGGAACGTTGGATCATGTAGATATTTACCCTGCGCGTGAGTTAGAACTCAATGAAAAGACGAAAGCCATGGCGCTGCGTAAGCTTGCGGCAAAGGGCGCACAGGGCAACGCTGATGATGGGGCAGGAGATGGCGATACGACATTTTTTGCTTCAAAGATTAGGCAACATTATGAACTCATAGGTCAAGGAGTATTTTTTAACGAGCTGGAGCGTTATCTGCCTTATCTCTACGATGAGCCCAAGACACCTCTGGCTTATCTCTCAAGTGATGCTATGGTCGCTCTAATTGAACCGAGATCTCTTTTTGATGATAGTGCAAGATACTTTGAGGAGCTTGAATCCTCGGCACGAATTGCAAAAACACCACTAGGTGGGTTATTTACAGCACCCAGTCAGCTGGATTTTGGCTCTCAGCAACGCCTGACTTTGCTTTCACTCATAAGCAGTGGTGCAAACCTAGATGCTCGGCTGGAAGTTAAGCACGCAGACACCTCTTCAGACGAGCGACTGGCGGCAAGCGCTCGTGGACTTTTAGCGACGCATTTTCTTACCGTGCTAAGCAGTGGGGATAGACAGGTGCGCTCATCTGCGGAATTGGTATTTAGCGACGCACATCTTCCGTTTAAAAACTATGTTCGATACGTTGGCGAAGCTTTTCCGCAGCATGATCTGGATCGCAAGGTCATCAACATTGCCGACACTGACATGTCTACTTCGCTAATAATTCCCGGTGCTCAGTTGGCTATTTTGGCATTTGGCAGCACAGGAAACATGAAATCGGCAACGAGTAGGGGGCGAAGGACGAAGACCGTAGATCCTACAGCTCTCACATTTCCCTTTAAGCCCGGCGATTACGTAGTGCATGCTACGCACGGAATTGCCTTGTTCAAAGAGATAGTTCGTCAAGAAGTTGGTGGAGTTGAGCGGGATTATCTTTATTTGGAGTACTCTCACCAAGACAAATTATTTACGCCTGTAGAGCAGATCGACAAGATTACGCGCTATGTTGGTCCGGAAAGCTCGTCGCCAAGACTTACGCGACTTAATACCAGCGATTGGTCGAGAGCAACCGGAAAAGCGCGCAGCGCTGCGCGAAAACTCGCCTTTGACCTCGTAGATCTTTACGCAAGACGATCAGCGGTGCAAGGTTATGCGTATGCACCCGATAACGAGCAGCAGTATCAGATGGAGTTGTCGTTTCCCTACGAAGAGACACCGGATCAACTCTCAGCGATAACCGATGTTAAGGCAGACATGGAGTCCGCAAGACCTATGGACAGGCTGATCTGCGGTGATGTTGGTTTTGGCAAGACCGAAGTTGCTTTGCGGGCGGCGTTTAAGGCTGTGCAAAGCGGCAAACAGGTGATGCTTCTTTGTCCGACAACAATCTTAGCCCAACAGCACTATACAAACTTTTACGAGCGCTTTAATCCTTTTGCCGTAAGCGTAGAGGTATTGTCGCGTTTTAGGAGTGGTGCCGAGCAAAAAAGAATACTTGAGAGTTTTGCTAAGGGTGTTGTAGATGTGCTTGTGGGCACACACCGTCTGTTGTCTGCTGATGTTAATCCCAAAGAGCTGGGTCTGATTATTATCGATGAGGAGCAGCGTTTTGGTGTTGGGCACAAGGAGCAACTTAAGAATCTGCGCGAGCAAGTAGACGTACTAACACTTTCTGCGACACCTATACCCAGGACTATGCAAATGGCGATAAGTGGGGTGCGCGACATGTCACTTATCGATACTCCACCCGCCAGTCGCACACCTATCAAAGTACATGTGGGTGAGTGGGATGAAGATGTAGTTAGTGCAGCAATCCGTCAAGAGATGGGGCGCGGTGGGCAAGTGTATTACGTGTCCAACCGCGTAAAGACCATTGATGATGCTGTGGCGCGTGTAATTGAAACTGCACCGGAGGCGCGAATAGGCACTGCGCACGGCAAGATGACCGCAAAGCAGTTAGAAAACGTGATGGAGAGTTTTGCGGCTAATGAATATGACGTTTTGGTAGCTACCACTATCATTGAGAGCGGTCTGGATAATCCACATACCAATACATTGATAATCGAGGATTCACAGCGTCTTGGATTGGCACAGTTGTACCAGCTTAAAGGCAGGGTAGGGCGTTCGCATGCACAAGCCTATGCATACTTTTTGTTCCCATCCCAAAGCGCTTTGACCGAAGAAGCTGTTGGCAGGCTTGAGGCAATAGATGAGTTTCAAGAGTTGGGATCCGGCATGAAGATTGCCATGCGCGATCTGGAGATACGCGGTGCAGGTTCGCTATTAGGTGCCGAGCAACACGGAATGCTTTCGGCAGTTGGTTTTGACCTGTTTGCTTCGATGCTGCAAGAGGCAGTATTGGCAGCTCGCGTTGGAAGTGTGGGTTCGGGAGCGGGCGATGGTGGAGCAGGGGATGTGATAGCACATCCGGAAGTTAAGATTGACCTGCCTGTACCATTCTTATTTCCCGAAGAATACATTGCGGCTGCTGATGAACGAGTGCTTTATTACCGCAAACTTGCCGCAATCAGCGAAGCTGATGGGATATTGGATATCGAAAAGCAATTGGAGCAAAAGTATGGTGCCATGCCAGAGTCGGCACGCAATTTGGTTGATCGAGCGCTTGCCAAAGCCCTTGCAGGGCAAATAGGGATGACAAACATCAGCACCCAGCGCGGCAAGCTGGTATTAGAGCCTGTCGAATTAAGTAGCGAGCAAGCAGCAGATATGAAACTAAGAGGAGCGATCTACATGGTCAAGTCAAAGCGTCTGATGCACCCTATTCAAGAGGGAGTAGGGATGCTTAACGCACTGATCAATCTACTCAAAGAGCTTGGGAAGCATAAAATCGGTACTTCACTTGGGGACTAATGCATGTCTTGGGTATTATTGTTAAACTACCATCACACATACAATAGCGCACTCAAAGGGAGGAAACTATCGTAAAGGAAAGCGCTTTTATAACTGAGGTACCGCGTGAGCGAGCAGTTCTTGTAGGGATCGAGCGAAAATCAACACAATGGCCATTAGAGGAGTCATTGGCAGAGTTAGAGCGTCTGGTTGATACAGATGGTGCAGAAGTTGTGGGTACTTTGTCACAAAGGCTGGAAGTAATTAATCCTCGTACTTTTATCGGCAAGGGCAAGGTGGCAGAAGTTGCGACTACTGCTAAAGCTTTAAACGCTGATATCGTGGTATTTGATGATGAGCTCACACCAACGCAGCAGTCAAACTTAGAAAAAGAGATTCACGGCGTAAAGATAATCGACAGAACCGCTTTGATCTTAGACATATTTGCCTTGCATGCCACCAGCAGAGAGGGGCGTTTGCAAGTACGTTTGGCGCAAAACCAGTATCTGCTGCCAAGACTGCGCGGTATGTGGGCGCACCTTGCGGCCAACCGCATGGGCGGTGGTGTGGGTTCCAGATTTGGTGAGGGAGAAAGTCAGCTTGAGGTAGACCGGCGTATGGTGCGCAAGCGCATAGATCGCATCAAAAGCGACCTTAAGAAAGTACAAGAAGAAAGAGAGACACAGCGTAAATCCAGACTTGCTTCCTCAGTGTTTAAGGTAGCTTTAGCGGGATACACCAATGCCGGGAAATCTTCTCTGCTTAGTGCTTTGACCGGTGCTGATGTGCTTATATACGATAAGTTGTTTGCAACGCTTGACTCAACTACGCGCAAACTCGCACTACCGGAAGGACGCGAGCTTACGATAACCGATACCGTTGGTTTTATTCAGAAACTGCCAACTACACTGGTAGAGGCGTTTAAATCTACACTGGATGAGATATCTAATGCAGATTTGGTACTTCATGTTGTGGATGCAACATCACACCAACGTGATGCACATATGCAGGCTGTGCAAGGTATCCTTGAGCAGATAGGTGCCCACAGTATTCCTCAGTTATTGGTCTTTAATAAGTGCGATCTGCTGGATGCAGATGAGCGATCAGTTTTACAGGGTCGCTTTCCTCAAGGTTTATTACTCTCCGCAAAAGACAAGACCGGATTTGAAAGCCTGCTTGCCGGTATTGAGCAGATAGCTAATGCGCAAAGCACGCTGCTTAATGTTTTAATACCATTTTCCGAAGGTGCTTTGGTGCAGATGGCACATGAAAGGTGCACAATTCTATCAGAGCGCTTTTTGCCGGAAGGTACCGAGCTTCAGATACAAGTACCTAAAGCTCTGGTGCCTAAGTTTGAGTCGTATATGCTAGCTGGTTTGTAGTCTTTGTGGCACTGCTTCTTCATCAAGAACCGTTGTGCAAAGTGGGCAGCGTACAGCTGCTTTAGGTATCTCACTTGCGCAATAGGGGCAGCATTTTTTGGGTGTTTCGTGAGCTATTTTCTTGTTTAGCAGAAGATTTAGAGCTTTGACCAACAAAAATACTGCAAATGCTACGATCAGAAAGTTTATTGTAGCCTGAACAAACTTGCCGTATGCAAGCCATCCACCTGTCTCTTCGGGTCCCACCCAAACTCCCAGATCGCTAAAACTGGCTCCGCCGGCAAAAATTGACAAAAGTGGTGTGAATAGATCACCCACAAAAGAGGTGACTATTGCATTAAAGGCTGCACCAACAATGACGGCGATGGCCAGATCCATAACATTGCTTCGAGTAGCAAACGACCTGAATTCTTGCACAAATTTTAAAGGTTTTTTAACAGCTCTCTTTATCATGATTACTCCTAAGGCCCCAAGTTGCCTTCAACACTTGTCTTTCGGGGCATCTCAATGAACTCAGATAAATATCCGGGCAGCAAAAACAAGCTGTCCGGAATTATACTAAAATATAGCAAATTACCTTAAATTGTTCTTAAAAGGGCAACTACCTTGCCAAGAATCATGACTTCACGTGCATAAATAGGTTCCATACTTTGGTTTTCAGGTTGTAAACGTATGCGATCGGGCTCCTTGTAAAAGGTCTTTACCGTAGCTTCATCATCTATCAAAGCCACAACAATATCGCCATTGCTTGCGGTTTTTTGCTCTTTGACCACAACGTAATCTCCATCATGGATGCCAGCTTCGATCATAGACTCGCCTCTAACAGTTAACATAAATGAGCTGTAGTCGCCCACTATCTGTGTGGGCAAGACCATAGTCTCATCGATGTTTTGCTCGGCGTATGTTGGCAGACCTGCTGCAACTCGTCCAAGTACTGGTAGCTCGACAGTGTTACGAGGTAAGCGGGCTGTTTTGATGTCTACAACATCAGCTGCTTTCTGGTTATGATCGACAACGCTAAGCGCACGTGCCGATGAAGGGTCGCGTTTGATGTAACCCTTGTCCTCCAGGGCATTTAAGTGGGAATGAACTGTAGAAGATGAGGAAAGGCCAACGGACTGACCAATCTCACGCACAGATGGCGGATAACCGTTCTGGGAAATAAAGTCACTCAAGAAATCTAATATCTCTTGTTGACGGTCTGATAGTTTACCTGTGGGCTTCATGTACGCGCTCCAATCATAGACTGATAGTAAGTATACACAAAGCGATAAGTAAAATCAAACATATGTTCGATGAACGTGTTGCCGGCGTATTACCACTCGCGCACATTTTGAGGACTGCCGTAGTTACCTACGGAATGCAATCCAGATTTATTGCGTTCCACTTGTGCCTTCAGCATCGTTTGGCGTGCTTTCGTTACCCTCTGCAGCACCTGTATCGCTCTCTGTGCCTTCGGGGTCATTATTGTTTTCTGCGTCAGCAGGACCTATAGAGTTGTCATTGCTGCTAGAGTCTTCACTCTCTGCGCCACTTGCATCTGCACTAGCCCCATCATCCGCCTCGGTCTCAGTGCCTTCAGCTCCGCTTGTGCCTTCAGCTCCGGAGCCTTCAGGGTTGTTGCCTGATGCGTTCTCATCAGCGTCAGATGTTGCACTGGAGCTTGTGTCTGTTGCCGGTGTTTGCGAGGTAACATCTTCAATGGAGTTTGATATCAGGGTGTTGCTTGCTGATGCGATCAATTCCATATTGTATATCTTGATGCTGTTGCCTTCACCGCGTAGGTGATAAACAATGACATCATCGCGCTGATCTAATATGCCTCCTCCGGCTAATGTATACGTTGCTTGAGTTACCAAGAAATAGTTGCTGCCCGCGTGCCTTAGCTCGCCAAATACCAGTCTGTGATATGCAACCTGATAACCGGCTCCCCATTCAGCAAGTTTAGCTGCGGCAGGACTGTCGGCAATGACTGAGTTATTAACAGTTGCAATCTCATCATTTAAATAACTCACCCAGTCATTGTTGAAGCGCATGACTCTNNAGCTCGTCGTAAAAAAGCGGATTGCCGTTTGGTCCAAATGCTTTAAATTTGTTATTCTCAATTTCCTTTAAGCTTGCGGTGTTTACTATTGATAAGCTGGGATATGGCTTAGTTGCCTCGTCGCCAAAGTTGGAAAAAGTCAATATGCCGAAGTCTTGGTCATAAGCGACTTCATTTATATTTCCGTCGGTCACAATATGGCGCCCGATCACCTCTGCCGGAGCTGTGTAATAAGTTGGCCTGTCGCCTTGTGAGCTAAAGAACAAGAAGCTAAGCAGCACAATGTCAAAGGCAACAAAAGCAACTATCAAGATGATCACTATTCTTCGGAAATTAGAATTCGTGGATTTCGAAGGTTTTCTGCTGGTTGGTTTTGCAGATTTTTGTCTTGTCTTCGCATCTTTTAATTTTGCTGATCTTGATGCTTCTTTAGAAGCGCTCTTTTCAGTATCACTTACTGTATTTGTTTTGCCAGCAACACTCTCAACATTTTCTTTAGTTGTCTCTTGGCTTTTACTTTCGGTCTGCAGTACTACTACAGGAGCAACCGGCTCAACAGTTTTGTCAACAACCAAACCAGAGCTGCCGGGTTCTACAATTTGCTGAGTAACGACAACAGGTCGTGCCGGGCTCGCTGCGTTTGCAGTATTTTCGTTAGGCAGTTGAGTTGTCGCTCCTTTGCTTTGTGCAAATTCTTCCGGCGAAATGTTTCTAACAACCGGAGCGCTAATTTGAGGTGCTGTACCCCCAATGTTTTCAGCATCTACAGGGATATTCAAATCCCTTTTATCTTGTGTCATCTACTCTCTTCCAAATCTGAACAACCAAGCTCTCCCTATGCCCATTGGCGAAATTTGGTGCAAACATATAGATCACAATAGCCTGTGAACAATGATAGTAACAGAGGGAGCGATTAATCGCAATTGCAAAGTATCTAGCATATAGCAAAAGAATTCTTATAAAACCTGCTAAATATGCTTGCCTCGAACAAGTGTTCGGTGTATATTAACTATCGAACATTTGTTTGGCTACAAGAAGGCTTTTATAATAAATTAGGAGAGCAAGATGCGGGAAGAGTTGCAGTTTGAAAGTTCAGAAGGTGTTGTTCTTGAGGGGGTAAGCTTTGGGCAAAAGATACTTGCAGGTGTCGTGTCTTTCATCGTTACTGCAGTAATTATATTATTGCCATTGGTAGTTTAGACACTATCTGTATTAGAAACGCATAGATATCTTTCTTGAAACACAACATATTGTGTGGTAATCTCGTGAAGTTACCAAGAAATAGGGGTTCTATGCGTTGCGTGAATTGTGGTTACACCGAATCAAAAGTAATAGATTCTCGTCCATCTGACGATGGGCTCTCTATACGTAGACGCAGAGAGTGCTTGGAGTGTGGCACGCGCTTTACTACTTACGAACGTCAAAATGAATCTCCATTAATAGTCGTAAAAAGCGATAGGAGCTCAGAGCCATTTGATCGCACAAAGCTGCTCAGAGGACTGATGATAGCAACAGCGAAAAGAGATGTTCCGATAAGCAAGCTTGAGGCATTGATTGATGATGTTGAGGCGGAGATACGAAACGCTTTGAAAAATGAAGTACGATCAAAAGTGCTTGGCGATATGGTGCTTGCTCGACTGAAAAACATAGATGACGTTGCCTACATAAGGTTTGCCTCAGTGTATAAAGATTTCAAAGATATAGCTGAGTTCAGGTCAGCTCTCAAGGGTATGAGTTGACATGCCACATAACCCAAATCAAACTGAAGATACCCAGAGCTTTTTTGCTTCTGAGCAACAAAACGTGACTGTGCAGATAACGATGTTGGACAGCTCGATAAGCCTGCCAAGCTATCACTATCCGGGAGATGCCGGATTAGATCTTAGGTCTGCCGAGGATTGCACGCTTGAGCCTTTTGAGCGCAAGGTGATCTCCACCGGACTTAAGGTAGCGATTCCTGATGGCTTTGCAGGACTGGTGTTGCCTCGCAGCGGATTGGCTGCAAAAGCCGGGTTTTCATTAGTAAATTCACCGGGCTTGATAGACAGTCAATATCGAGGCGAGCTTTGTGTAATCGCCATTAATCTCGACGCAAAAACTCCTATCAAAATTAAAGCGGGAGACAGAATAGCTCAACTGGTCATCACTCCAGTGCCTTGTGTTAGTTTGGTAGAAGTTGATACTCTTCAAGATACAGAACGAAGTGAAAAGGGCTTTGGCAGCAGTGGGCTGGCCTAAGTATAAATAGAAAAGCGAAATAAGGAGCAGATCCATGGATTGGCAGTCTTTTTTTAGAAAGAACCTTGAGCAAGTAGATACATATCAACCGGGACTTCGCGAAGATCAGGTTTGGGAGTTTGTGGAGGCCGACAAGATTTATAAGCTTTCTTCAAATGAGAGTCCATTGCCACCATTTCCTTGGGCTTTAGAAGCTATACAAGAAAGACTTGTTTTACTAAATGAGTATCCGGATGGATCTTCTTATGAGTTAACACAGTGCTTGTCTAAGCACTATGGCATCGCTTCCGAACAGATTATGATCGGCAATGGGTCAAACGAGTTGGTAGATCTTATCGCCGCAACTTGCTTAAATCCCGGTGACAATGCGGTGTATCCCTGGCCATCGTTTGTAGTTTATCGCTCATCAACACTTATCCAAGATGCTGAATGTAGAGAGATACCACTTAAAGGCACCGGACAATTGGATCTGAGCGCCATGCTTGGCGCGATTGATGAGCGCACAAAGATCGTTTATATCTGTACACCTAACAACCCGACCGGGGCAGTCGTTAGCGATGTAGAGTTTAAGGACTTTTTGGATAAAGTGCCAAGCCACGTTTTGGTAGTGATGGATGCTGCTTACGAAGAGTTTATCAGCGACGAGAGCGCTGTGGGGCCACTAAAGTATTACGATGGAGTGCGACCATATGTGGTACTGCGCACTTTCTCCAAAATGTATGCCCTTGCCGGATTGCGCTGCGGTTACGGATTCGCACCGGCTAAGTTTGTAGAAGTGCTCAACAAAGTGCGCGAGCCGTTTAATGCAAATACCCTGGCACAAGCAGCGGCGATAGCAAGTATTCGAGACACCGAAGAATTGAAAGAACGTGCGGCGCTAAATGCGCTCAACAGAGTTAGGCTAGAAAACTGCTTTGAGAAGTTGGGGCTCAACTACGTACCGTCTCAAGCAAATTTTGTATGGGTAGAAGTGCCCGATCCCCAGAGCACATTTAATGAGTTGCTCAAGCGAGGCGTGATTGTGCGTTCGTTTCCCGGTGCCGGTGGTCTTCGTGTTGGTGTAGGAGATAACGAGGGTACAAACGCAACAATAGCTGCCTTTGGCGAATTATTCGGGTAATATGTACGAGATAAACGCATCGCTCAAACGGAGAAGAAATGCAATCTAGTTTTTCATCAATACTAATCATTGGCGTGGGGCTGATCGGCGGCTCTATTGCTGCTGCTTTGAAGTCACCGGAGATAGAGTCTAGTACCCTCAAGGTATACGGTATTGACATTGATCAAAAAGCGATCTACGGGGCTCTGTCAAAAAGGTTTATAGATGAAGGACTAATTATCGGCACAGATGACGCTCGCATTGACGAGCTTTTAAACGATTCAGCAGTCGATCTGATAATTTTAGCTGTACCTGTATCCGCTGCTCCTGAGTGGTTTAAGCGAATCGAAGCCAGTAACTACATTGGTGCTATCACAGATGTTGCATCCACAAAAGGTGTTTTAACCGAGCAAGCAGCTGCACTTTTATCAGACACTTCGCGCTTTATCCCGGGACATCCTATGGCCGGAAGCGAAGTTAACGGAATAGAGGGTGCACGCGCTACGCTATTTCAAAATGCTCATTGGATACTCTGTCCGGACGAGACATCGGATCCGGAGATATTTACCAAGCTTCATGATTTTGTAACAATGCTGGGTGCCCGAAGCATAACATTGTCGCGCGAAGAGCATGATGAGACCATCGCTGTTGTAAGCCATGTACCGCATATGGTGGCAAGTGCCTTAGTGCAATTGGCCGGTGCACACGCAAAAGACAAGCAGGAAATATTTCATTTGGCTGCGGGAGGCTTTAAGGACACAACACGCATTGCTGCGGGATCTGCAGAGCTTTGGAGCGGCATTGCCATGGATAATCGCGCGGCGCTTGCTAAGGGTCTCTCGGAGATTAAACAAATAATAACCGATATTGAGCAGTCATTAGAGAAAAGCGATTCACGTGGCTTAACGCAGCTGCTTGATGAGGCAGCGCAACTGCGCTCATCGATTCCGGCTACTTGGGTGCCGGATTCTACTCGTCTTGTTGAGGTGCGTATTCCGATGGCTAATCATTCCGGTGTAATTGCGCAGGTGACAAGCTTTGCGGCAAAAGCCGCCTGCAATATTCAGTCAATCGATATCGACCACATAAATGAAGCCACCGCTATCTTAGAGCTGATACTTACAGACGAGGGCGACAAAGGCAAGTTTATGAGTATGCTGATCGAGGGTGGATTTGACGTTTCCTTTAAACCATTAGGTTATGGTGTTTAGTGAATAAAGCAAGACAGGCAACAACATGTAAGTATAAAACTTACAGCCGACAATAGATTGAAAGGTCGGTGATATAAATGGCATCTCCACTTAATGGCAGACTTCGTGTTCCCAGCGATAAGTCGCTGTCGCATCGCGTTGCATTGTTCTCGGCAATGGCTGAGGGAACTTCCAATTTTTTAAACCTTTTAGATTCGCTAGATGTTAGATCAACGTTAGCGGCTATTGAAGTTTTGGGCGCAAAGGTAGAACTTGACGAAGACAACGACAAAAACGGTTTGTGTGGAAGAATTACCGGATGGGGCAGTACCGGACCAAAGCTTTCTGATAGCGAAAGACTAGGCAGTGATGATCCGGCAGAAACAATTGGCAGCGGCAACAAGTTACAATGCGGAAATTCCGGCACAACGGCTCGGCTGTTGCTTGGAGTGCTTGGCGGTTACGACATAACTGTAACCCTAGAGGGTGATGATTCGTTGTCAAGGCGACCAATGAGTCGCGTTACCGATCCTCTTTCTTTGATGGGCGCAAACTTTGAGCCTTCCGCTCATTTGCCAATAAAAGTTATTGGCTGCAAGGAGTTAACTGCAATAACTTACGAAAGTCTTGTGGCATCCGCGCAGGTTAAAAGTGCAATTTTGCTTGCCGGGATTAACGCCAACGGCATTACCACAGTAAGCGAGCCGCACAAAAGCCGCGATCATACAGAGCTAATGCTACCGGCCTTTGGTGCTAAGCTTGAAGTATACGAAAACCAAGTAAGTATAGAGGGAGGTCAGCAGCTAAAAGCATGTGATTGTAGCGTTCCTGCCGATCCTTCTTCAGCAGCTTTCTTGTTGGTTTCTGCTGCAATGATTCCGGGAAGCGAAATACTGGTCGAAGATGTTTTGCTTAATCCCACTCGTGGTGGCTTTTTATTGGTAATGCAGCGCATGGGAGTTGACATTGCTGTTAACGAAAATCCGGATGCAAGCATTGGTGCTGAAGTCTGCGGCGATATTACTGTTAAGTACAACGAAAGACTTGTGGCAACTACGGTAGAGGCTCATGAAATAGCTTCGCTTATAGACGAAATACCGATACTCGCTTTGCTTGCTGCAACTGCCAAAGGCGAGACGGTGTTTAAGCAGGTAAGCGAACTTAGGGTTAAAGAGTCCGATCGTTTACTGGCGATAATTAACGGTCTTAAGGCTCTGGGAATCGAGGCTTGGACAAACGATGACGACTTGCATATTGTTGGCGGCGAGATTCAACCATGTGCGCAAGTTTTTGAAACGCATGGCGATCATCGCCTGGCAATGACTTGGTCGATCGCATCGCGCGCCTTTGATCTGAATTTGAACATTGCCGATATTGAGTGTGTTGCAGTTAGTTATCCGGGTTTCTTTGCCGACCTCATACGTTTATCATAGACGAAAACACTTTTGAGAGGATCAAAATGATAATTGCGATCGATGGGCCAGCAGGCTCAGGAAAGTCAACGGTTGCCAAATTGGTAGCTCGCGAGCTTGGCTTTGGCTATCTCGATACCGGAGCAATGTATCGAGCAGTTGCCCAACGCGCCATCGAGGACAAAATTGATCTGAGTGAGCCGTTGTCTGAAGCTAGTCAGGCGGCAATTCGCTACATAGCCAAAACCGAAACGATCGAGTTTGGTTTTACTGATGGAGAACCACTGCCGTCAGTTGTGATGATATCCAATAAAGATGTGACAAAGCAAATCAGAACTCCAGAGGTAGACAAAGCGGTATCTCCGGTATCGGCTGATCCGGGAGTGCGAGAAGCCTTAACAGAGCAGCAACGTGTTATTGGCTACTCACGCGACACTGTAATGGAAGGTCGTGACATTGGCACAGTGGTATTTCCGGACGCGGACTGTAAGGTCTTTCTCACCGCCAGTGCCGAGGAACGCGCACGCAGACGCTCGCTGCAAAATGCTGCCAAGGTTGGTAGAGACAGTGTTACTGAAGAGGAATATGCGGCGGTTTTGGCAGACATCCAGCGTCGAGACGCATACGATTCATCAAGAGAACACGCTCCTTTAGCTGCGGCGGCAGATGCCTGGGAGTTGGATTCAACTGATATGTCGATAGAAGATGTTGTTGGTGCCATTGTTGAGCGCGTTAAGCAAAAGCAGCAAGCATAAAAGCATCTCTTAAGGACACTTATGAAGCCCATAGATTATTTTTACGATACTCCAAGCTCCGGTGAAGGACATTTTCCGCAAAAGTTCTGTACATTTTTTGCCGGGCTGGTCAAGGTAATCATAAAACCAATGTTTCGCTTTAAGGCATATAATCATGAAAATATTGAGTCGCTTGAAGAGGGCAGCGGGTTTATCGTTGTTGGTAACCACACATCGTATCTGGATCCGGTCTTTGTGATGGCGGCTTTGCGGCCCAAGCCAATAAGATACATCGCCAAAGAAGAGTTCTTGGAATTCAACTCAATAATCCGACGTCTTGCCGCGTGGGTAGGAGTGTTTCCCGTGAAGCGCAACAGCGCTGATATGTCAGCCATAAAGCGTGCAGTGCGTATGCTCAAACGCGGAGAGCCGGTTGGAATATTTCCGGAGGGCACACGCATTAGATCCGCAGATCAAGTGGTTAAATACCACGAGGGTGTGGCGTTTATCTCCCAGCTGTCAAAGGTGTCGGTAGTTCCGGCAAGGATTTGGAACGCCGATAAGATCATGCCAAAAGGATCAAGGTTCTTTCGCTTACCAAAAGTCTCACTTTGCTTTGGCAATCCAATGTCAATCGAAGACGAACCGTTTGCCTCGCTACCTAAAAACGAGAGACATAAAGCTTTTACCAAAGCGGTTATGGAGCAGGTGTATTCCTTGGAGTTGCCGGGGTAATTGATACCAAATTACCGATGGATCATATAGCCACAATGCTGGAGTTTCTGCAATACCTCTGTCAAGTTTGCGCTGATGCGGTTGTTGTACCTGAGAATGTAAGTATTAACGAGGAGACTTACCAACAGTTCTACGACCACTTCTTCTCGGCGTTTTCAAAAAACCTGGCGCGAGCTGTACAAGAGCAATCAGAGATTGGGTTTTACAAAGCTGCAGCTAGGGTGCTGGAACTTGTGTAGTTGGTTTTATCGAGAATGTAGACTTCGTCCGGCTTGGCGCTTATTGCCAAGCCGGACGAGCCGTTTTAATCAAAACCTAGTATTTAAAGCTACGAAATAACCTTGAATAAGAGCACATCAAATTCAGCTTTCCAAGGAGGCCTGAGATAAGTTGCCGGAAAATAGAGGAAAAATCAACGGAAAATAGAGGAATATAGCGGCTGCCTTTGCAAGCCCTGTTGTGTCATGTCTGCTTCGCAGCGAGCGCAATTATTGCCCTTTTTATCTGATAATAAGCTTCTCTCAGGAGTCTCTCAATGCACAAAACTGCCACTTGCGTCAAAATAGTGCAATGGATACGACTTAAGGGGAGACATAGAAATTAAGCGTGATAAATATCTGAATGATCTTATCATTAGGATGCATAATGGAATGGTCAAGATCATTACCGGTATAAGGAGATGTGGAAAGACTTATCTTCTGTTCAATATATTTCGCTCATACCTAATTAATTCTGGTGTGGATAAAGACCATATTATTGAGTTGGCGCTGGATGATGTCGAAAATACAGCTAGTAGTGGAGAAGCGAGGGAGAGAGTTTGGTAAAGAATTTAGGAAGCAGCTGGAAATAGACTTTGTTGCAAATATGGGCTCCAAACGCTACTACATTCAATGTACTCTCACTCTTTCATCTCCAGAAAAACGAGAACAAGAATTAGCTTCATTTATTGGAGTGAGAGACAGCTTTAAGAAAATTGTCTTGGTCAAAGAAGTGACAAAACCTGCCAGAGATGACAATGGCATTCTAACCATGAGCATTTTTGATTTCTTACTTAACAAAGACAGCTTGGATTGCTGACACTAAAGCGCAAGCACCAAGTATCCGATTCTTCAAATAGCTACCGGTAATGCTGGTGATCCAAAAATGTTGGGTGTACCTTGCCTGGGTAAATAAGAGTCAATACGAAAATACGTATATAGTGGCATAATTAATGCATAGAAAATAAATGCTTTGACTAGCATGAACAGGAGCACTGCAAAATGGGTAACATTGAGAAGTTCGATGCTATGGCTGACATGTATGACACTGATGATCGCGCAGAGTCAGCGCGGATAATTGCTGATGCAATACGTGAAGTAGTGCTTGGCAGTCGCGTGAAAGCCGATGAATTGATTGCTATAGATTTTGGCTGCGGAACCGGTTTGGTGGGGTTACACTTGCTGGATTTATTTGGCACTATTATTTATACAGACGGATCAGAAAAGATGATCGACCAGGTTAAAGCCAAAGTCGAATCATTGGTCAGCGATAAGCACTCCATGTCAATAAATGCCAAGGTAAATCTGCTTAGCTGCGACATAATGTCGCCCGATCTCAAACATGCGGAAGAGTCTTTATGNNTGAAGCACTTTAAGGCAAACTACGTAATTATGGCGCAAGTTCTTCTTCATGAAAAAGACTACAAATTGCTTTTAGAAAAGATGTACGATGTTTTGGTGCCTGATGGACAGTTAGTGATCGTTGATTTTGACAAGAATGTAAGTGTTGTCTCAGATGAGGTTCACAACGGCTTTGAACAGCAAGATCTGACTCTGGTTTTACGGAGCTTGGGTTTTGGTCGGATAAGCTCAAAAACTTTCTACCATGGTGAAAAGAACTTCATGAGGCAAGATGCATCAATGTTTATATTGAGTGCCAGGAAGCCATACTGATCTATCAGCTTGGTAGACATTAACCTGCATATAAACTAAACAACATGCAATGAATAAATCGGTGCTTTCTTGGCATAATAGGCAAAACTATGATTAAACCCCAGCCTCTCGTATACAATGGAGACATGAAGATTATTCGTTCAAAATATGCCGGTGCTTGTTATGGGGTCGAGCGCGCTTTGTCACTTGTGGATGATGCTGCGTGTCATACCGATGCGGTAGTGCATACCTTGGGACCGCTTATTCACAACCCTCAGGTTGTAAGCGAGTTGCGTGGTCGAGGTGTTGAAGAGGCAGCTACGGTAGACGAGATCGATAGCGGTGTGGTGGTGATACGTTCTCATGGCGTTGAGCCTTCGATCATCAAGCAAGCTCACGAAAAAGGGCTTACGGTTGTTGATGCCACTTGCCCCCACGTGTCAAAGGCTCATGAAGCTGCTTGGAGCCTGCGTGAGCAGGGTTACTTGGTGATGGTAGTTGGCGAGTTAGGACATCCCGAAGTCGAGGGCATTCATGCTTATGCCGGCGATAATGCGATCGTCGTACAAGACCCATCAGACATTCCCGAGCACTTGGAGTCAAGCAAAGTTGGTATTGTTGTGCAAACCACGCAGGCAGCCAGCGTGTTGGAAGCAATTATTGAGGCGTTGCGGCAGCGAGGCATAGAGCCTCGGGTGCGAAACACTATTTGTTTTGCTACAAAGCAGCGTCAACAAGCTGCGGTGGAGCTGGCCAAAAAAGCCGATGTGATGGTGATCGTTGGTGGACGCAACTCCGGCAATACGACTCGCTTGGCGCAACTCTGTCAAGAAGTATGCCCAAAAACTTATCACATAGAAAGACCCACAGAACTCAGCAAGGATTGGTTTGAGGGTGCTAGTTTGGTTGGCATTACGGCCGGTGCCTCTACACCGGAGAACCAGATAATTGCTGTTGAGCGAGCCTTAGCGGCGCTGGAAAATCAGACGTGAGTTCTCAAGACTTAAAAACTACAAAGTATGGCGATCAGATATCTCCGGCACTTATTGGTGCGCAAATATCGCATGTAGATGACGATTCGCCTGCCGATCATGCAGGGATAAAGCCCGATATGGTGATCTTAGAGGTCGATGGAATTACCATGCATGACATTATCGACTGGCTTTGGCTGACTGATGGCGATGAGACCGAGCTAACCTTAAACGATGGCCAAATGATCATCATGACCAGGGATTTTGGTGAGCCTTGGGGTATCAATTTTGCTGACCCATTATTCACAAAGATTATGACGTGTCGTAATAATTGCATGTTCTGTTTCATGACTATGCTGCCAAAAGGTATGCGATCACCGCTTTATTTGCGTGATGATGACTATCGGCTCTCGTTTTTGCAGGGTAATTTTGTGACCCTAACTAACCTGAGTGACGAAGATGTAGATAGAATAATTGAGCAGCGAATATCGCCACTGCATGTATCACTGCATGCAGTTACTTCCGATGTAAGACACCGTCTGATGGGCAAAAACCATGCTCGTGGTATAGAGGTTTTAGAAGACTTGCTGGACAGTGGCATTGATGTGCACGCCCAGATCGTTTTGGTTCCCGGCATCAATGATGGCGAGGAGCTGGATGCAACACTCAAATGGATAGAGGATCGCCCCAACATACTTTCTGCTGGCATTGTGCCTTATGGGTATACGAAATATGCCAAGCTGCAGAAGTCTTTTAGTCCGGGTGAGTCGAGAGCGGTTATTGAACAACTGAGACCTTATCAGGAGCGTGCGTGGGAAACGTTTGGCGAGACGCGATTTCAGCTGGCAGATGAGTGGTATTTAAAGGCTGAATTGTCCATTCCGGCTGCTGATTACTACGGCGATTTTCCTCAATTCGAAGATGGCATAGGCATGCTTCGTGCCTTTATGGATGAGTGGCAGGGCTGTGCCGAGGACGTCTTTGGCTGTTGCGTGGATTCCCGCCGAAGCGACAGTGGCAGGGGGGTTTGCGACAGTGACAGGGAGGTTTGCGAAAATGACAAGGAGATTGAGGTTGACAGAGGGGATTGTGAGAACGGAGAAGATGCTTGTAACATCTACCTGGTTACCGGCGAGGCTTTTGCGCCAACGCTAACTAAACTCACTGAGCAGTTGCCTGTCGAAGTCATCCCCATAAAAAACAACTTCTTTGGCGGAAATGTTACCGTTGCCGGCTTGCTCACAGCAAAAGACATCATCGAGCAGCTGCTCATTCTCCACATACCCAAAAACGCAATAGTTGCCGTGCCGGATGTGATTTTTAATGCTGATGCGCTCACTTTGGACAACTTAAGCATCAACGAGATGGCAAAATCCCTTGATCTTAAAGTAATTATGGTACCCTGTAGTGCACAAGGTGTAACCCAGATCTTGCGCGACTATATTAAATAGTCTTGAATAATCACTTTTTGGAGGATCGTGACATTACCGATAGTTGCGGTGGTCGGCCGACCTAATGTTGGCAAGTCCACTCTTGTAAATCGCATAGCTTTAAGTAAAGATGCCATTGTGCATGAGCAACGTGGCGTAACGCGTGACCGTTCGTATCATCGTGCGGACTGGAACGGTCGCTATTTTACGCTCATCGACACCGGTGGCATCGAGATGGCCGCAGAAGATCAGTTTCAAGGTTCCATTCGCAATCAAGCATTGCTGGCGACCGAAGAAGCCGATGCTATCATCTTTATGGTAGATTCCCACAGCGGGGTGACAGCTGATGATGTGGAGGTTGCTCGGCTCATCAAGCGCTCTAAGCGTCCTGTGGTCTTGGTGGTAAACAAAATGGACAACCCGGCTAAAGAAGACCAGCTTTGGGAGTTTTACAATCTGGGGCTGGGCGATCCGTGGCCGATATCCAGCGTTCACGGGCACGGTACGGGTGATATGCTTGATGAATTAGTAGCGCTGTTGCCGCCGGAAGTCGTAGAAGAGGAAGAGGATACTCAAAGCATTAACATTGCTATTATCGGGCGTCCTAATGCCGGCAAATCTTCGCTTACAAATCGTTTGGTGGGCAAGGAACGCTCTATAGTAAGCGACGTTGCCGGCACTACGCGAGATGCAGTTGACACGATAATTGAGCGTGAAGGCATAAAATATCGCATCATTGATACCGCCGGTATCAGGCGCAAATCGCAAATAGATGACAGTGTGGAGTATTATGGATTCGTGCGTGCGCTCAGGGCGATAGATCGCGCAGATGTAGCGCTGTTGATGATAGATTCGACCCTTGGGCTCACCGACCAAGACCAACGCGTTGCCGGGCTCGCCCACGAGCGAGGTTGTGCGCTGATTGTACTTCTCAACAAGTGGGACTTACTGGATGATCCGGAGCAGCGCGAGGCCTTGCGCGAGCAGATAGAGGATCGTTTGCCGTTTGTCTCCTTTGCGCCTGTGATTGCCATAAGTGCTTTGACCGGACGCAGTGTGCACCGTATTTGGGGTACTATCGACAAGGTTTATGCCAACTACTCTGCAACAATTAGCACACCTAAGCTAAATAACTTCCTTACCGGAATCAGAGATTTTGGACACACCGTTGTGCGCGGAAAACTGCGGCTGCGCATCCATTATGTTACGCAAACAAAAACACGTCCGCCGCAGTTTACAATGTTTGCCAATCATCCGCATATTATCGATGATCCGTTTAAGCGTTATTTGGAAAACCGTATGCGCGAGGAGTTTCCACTGGAAGGCACGCCAATAACCCTGCGATTTAAAAAGAAGGATTAAGCTGCATGTTTGACTACTATATGCTAGTGATCTTTGCTGTTAGCTTTCTTTTAGGCTCCGTGCCCTGGGGTCTTGTAATCTCTAAAGTCTTTTTTCGCACCGATATTCGTGAGCACGGATCGGGCAATATCGGTACGACCAACGCTATGCGCTCATTAGGCAAAATAGGCGGCGGAGCAGTGTTTTTGCTCGACTTTGGCAAAGGCATATTGTCCGGAGTATTGGGCATGCTTATCTTTCAAATAGCAACATCTAACGCTGCAGATTTTGGAGCACTTGCTGCGACTACCTTGAATGGTCTCGGCGCTGCAGTTGTTGGCAAGTTGCCTGAACACAGTTTGCAAAACGCAATGATCACGGCGTTTGTTGGTTGCATTCTTGGACATATATTTTCTCCATGGCTTAAATTTAAAGGTGGAAAAGGCATTGCGGTTGCTGTTGGTTGCTTGCTCTTTTCGTTTGGCATTATTGCGTTTTGCATAGAGATAGCCCTTTTTGTCATCTTGGTAGTGGCAACTCGTCGTGTTTCTGTTGGCTCAATTGCCGCCGCCTTTGCTTGTCCGTTCATCGGACTTTGGCTGTTTTGGGGTAACCTATACGCGATAATTTTATGTGTCATTGTGGCTGCAGTGGTGATCTGGGCGCATCGAGGCAATATTAAGCGTTTGCTTGATGGCACAGAGTCCAAGATCGGCAACAAGAATTGTTAGATAACATCCGGGAGGATAAATCGTGAAAATATCAGTTGTTGGAGCAGGCTCATGGGGCAGTGCAATTGCTTGGATGCTTGGCGAGAAGGGTCTGAATGTTAGTCTTTGGGCGCGAAACGCTGAGCTCATCCAGGCCATGAACAGCGAACATCGCAATACTCGTTATCTGACAGATCTCAAGTTTTCGCCCACTGTAAGTGCGACAAATGACCTTTCTGTGTGTCTTGAAAACACCGAGGCAGTCGTTTTGGTCACGCCATCTTCGGTGGTGGCTGGGATGGCAGAGCAAATAGCACCGCTTTTTGACAGCAGGGTGCCGCTGGTACTGCTGTCTAAAGGAGTCGAAGGTGTCTCAGGATCGCTGTTGCTGGATGTATTAGGAGAGAAGCTTGGATCACCCGAAAGGCTGGCTGTGCTTTCCGGCCCTAATCATGCTGAAGAAGTTGCCAAAGGTATTCCTTCGGCTACAGTTGTGGCCTCAATATCTGAAGACACTGCACGTACTTTTCAACAACTATTTGCCACACAGTCTTTTCGTGTTTACACCTCTAACGATGTGGTGGGCGTGCAACTTAATGGTGCAGCAAAGAACATCTTTGCTATAGCTTGCGGCTTAGCCTCCGGCCTTGGATTTGGTGACAATACCGCGGCAATGCTAATGACGCGCGGGCTTGCTGAGATTAGCCGTCTGGTTATCAAGCTTGGTGGCGATCCTATTACATGTATGGGTCTTGCCGGCATGGGAGACCTTATCGCCACCTGTTATTCTCCACATTCCAGAAATCGCTCTTTTGGGCTTGAGCTTGCTGCCGGTGGATCGTTGGAGGCTTACCAGGAGCGCACGCACATGGTGGTTGAAGGGGCATTAGCCTGCAAAACAGTTACAGATCTGGCAAAAGTGCATGGCGTAGAAATGCCGATAAGTATGGTGATGCGAAGCATAGTTTGGGATAAACTATCGACAGACGAGGCAATAGCCTTACTATTGGAAAGATCATTCAAACCGGAGTTTTATTAGGGATTAGTGATTTTGTGTTTGGGAAAGTTCAAATAGCGCCGTCGCTTTTATCGGCAGATTTTTGTAATTTAGAGCGCGACGTGCGCATGATCGAAGAAGGTTGTCCGGAGTGGTTGCACGTTGACGTCATGGATGGGCATTTTGTACCCAACTTAACCATAGGTTCACCGGTAATTAAAGCGCTAAAAAAAATAACAAATATAAAACTGGATGTACACCTGATGATCTCCAATACAGCTGACCAGCTGGACTCATTTTTGGTGGCCGGAGCAGATATGGTGACTATACATGTCGAGAACGGCAATGGTCCGGCGCGCGGCGCGTCAGCTGCAGGGGCATCGCCTTCTATCGAGCAAGTTGATGATCCCCACGAGATTAGGATTTTGATAGATCGTATCCACGCTCACGGTGCTATGGCAGGTATTTCCTTAAATCCGGGCACTCCTGCTTCTGCAATAGACCCGTTCATCACCAGTGTGGATTTGGTTTTGGTGATGAGCGTGCACCCGGGTTTTGGCGGGCAGAGCTTTATTGAGGACAGCCTTGACAAGATAGAGCAACTGATAGAAATGGCAAAAGCCAAAAATGTGAATCCGATTATCGAAGTTGACGGCGGCATTAACGCTAAGACCGCTGCGTTGGTAGTTGCTAAAGGTGCCGATATGCTCGTTGCCGGTAACGCCATCTTTGCCGCTGCCGATCCAATTGCAGCGATGACTGATATTAGAGCAGCCGCGAGAAATTAGGTCAAGAGGTCAGCTGTGAAGCGCGTTTATCTGGACTATGCAGCAACATCTCCATTGCGCCCGGAAGTACTTGATGCGATGTTGCCTTGGATGACTGGGGAATATGGCAATGCGAATGCACTTTATTCTGAGGGCAAGGTGGCTAGACGCGCGCTGGATAATGCGCGCGAGAAAATAGCCTCTCTTATTGGAGCCAGCCCAACTGAGCTGGTATTCACCTCCGGAGGTACAGAATCCAATAACGCCCTTATCGCCGGTATTGTTTTGGCAGTGCGTCAAAAGAAAGGCATCGACAAAGGTGGCAATCACATAGTTAGAAGCGCATTTGAACATCATGCGGTAGGGCGACCGGTGATTGCACTAAAACGCAATGGATACGAGACCAGTTCTGTTAAACCGTCGCGCGACGGGTTTATTAAAGTGGATAGTTTTGCTGGGACCCTGCGTAATGACACCGTTTTAGCCACGGTACTGATGGCACAAAATGAGATCGGAACCATTCAGCCTATCTCAGAGCTGGCTGAAATTGCACATTCAAGAGGAGTTTTATTTCATACGGATGCCGTTCAAGCATTGGGCAAAGTGGCTTTTGATGTGCGTGACCTTGACATCGATTCCGCCAGCTTTAGCGCCCATAAACTCGGAGGGCCAAAAGGTGTCGGAGCTTTTTATTTAAAGCGGCTGACTCCATTTACAGCAACGCAACTTGGAGGCAGACAGGAGGGGGATAGAAGAAGCGGCACTCAAAACGTTGCCGGTGCAGTAGGTTTTGCCACAGCGCTAGAGCTTGCCTGCAAGGAACGCGAGCAAGAAACAAAAAGGCTTACTGCACTGCGCGATCGCCTGGCTATAGGTCTAAAGAGCCTGGGTAAAGGCATATCCCTAACAATTGATATTACCCCTGCTGCCACCCCCACGCATCCCTCTACCATCTCCGAAACCCCCTCTGTCACTGTCGCTTCGGCGGGAATCCACAACAACGATCCGGACAATACACAAACCCCTGCACACCTTCCACACATGCTTTCTTTCGTAGTTCCCGGGCACGAATCTGAGACCATGATACTTAAGCTCGATGATGCCGGCTTTGCAGTATCCGGTGGATCTGCATGCTCAAGTGCATCGCTTGATCCCAGCCACGTACTAAGCGCGATTGGGGTTCCAAGAGATGAGGCGTACAGTGTGCTCAGGGTCTCACTCGGAAGAGAAAACACGTGCGAGGATGTCGATTCCTTTTTAGCAGCATTAGCAAAGCTCATTTAGTATTCAAACCCCGGGCGAGGAGTAAGACCCACGCGCTTTGGTCTTGAAGGCTAAACACTTTAAGCTTGATAGATATTTACTTGCGTAGCGTCAGACGTGAGGGCTATTTTTATAACTCACGTTGTATTCGGAGGTTGATTTTATAAACTACACTCGTTCTTGCAAGCTGAAATCAAGAATCTCACTATATTTGAACGAGAATATAGGAAAAAATATGATAGTGTTGTCTAGCAAAAATTCGAGAGAGGTAATAGGAGATTCAGTAAGCCGATGGCTTGTTGGAGGATCGGTAGGTCTACGAGTGTGGCTATTCCCATACCAGATAGTTGGTCAGTCGAACCGCCGAAAGTAAACAAAAGGAGGAGGCTTCATGCCCGAAACGCAAATGACCGTTGAGCAGATAAAAAGCAAGAGAACGCTATATCTGATACTTTCCACCGGAGTTCTTTTGTTTTTAGGACTCATATATGCATTTTCGATGTTTGCAAAACCGATGACGCAAGACTTTGCACTCACAGGAAATATTTCGCTCACTTTTAACATCATGATGATAACGTTTTGTGTCGGATCATTGGTTGGCTCATTAATAGTGGGAAAAGCCGGTGTCCGTGGCGCTCTCATAGTATGTGCAGCCATGTTTGCCATTGGGTTTTGCGGTACCGGACTTACCGCGCCGATATCCGGCGACACAATGATGCTCTACATTTTCTACGGAGCTTGCGGAGGAGCCGGTGTTGGCATTGGTTACAACACAATCGTCTCCACAACAAATGTTTGGTTCCCGGATAAAGTAGGATTTTCCTCCGGTGTTCTCATGCTGGGTTTTGGCGTTTCCAGTCTGATCTTTGGCAACATTGCGCTGATGATTCGCCCCTTACTCGGTGGTATGAGTATGGTGCTCATAGTATTGGGTATTGTTGTGGGCATACTCACTTTGCTGCTTGCCTTTACACTAAAGCAGCCACCGGCTAACGTAGTAGCCTTAATGGCACCGGAAAAAGTAGGCACCGGTGGAAACGAAGCCGGAGAAAACGACAACATTTTCAAAACACCAATCTTTTACATCTACTATGTATGGGCGGTTATTGTAATTGCCGTCGGTCTTGCAACTATCGGAAACGCAGCAAGCGACGCAACATTTCTTGGCATAGACGAGGGTTTTGCCTCTCTGTTAGTAGGCTTGATAGCAACATTTAACGGCGGCGCACGCATCATCTTAGGCATTCTATTTGACAAGACCAACATCAAAGTTACCATGCTTGTAGACGCAGCTGTAGCAGTATGTGCTATGGCACTCATTGTTGCTGCCTACGTAACCGGCATTGCAATACTCTATGTTCCCGGAGCCTTGCTCTGCGGTTTTGCATATGGAGGAGTTCCGGTAATCGCATCAGCCTTTGCGCGTCAACGCTATGGAGCCAAAAAATATCCTTTCAACCTATCGGTAGTAAACCTTTCGATAGCCATAGGCTCCTTCATCAACATTATTGTAGCGGCTGCAGTTGGTGGAGAGCGTTTTGTAGTCTTTGCAGTGATCTTAGTCCTAAGCGCAATCGCCTTAGCTGACGTATTCGTGTTCAACAAACTGTGGGACAAAGATACCGCCAAGAAATAAATCCAAAATATACCGACGATTTAACCGGGTCTTCTCAAGCACGCAACGAGAAGCCCCGGTTTTATTGTTGATTAGGTAGTAATAAAGGGGAACAAAGGCAACGGTAAATTAGTGTTTAGCGCAGAGGTTTCATTCCCGCTCT
>DBCW01000026.1:0-14031 GCA_002293265.1 Eggerthellales bacterium UBA948 | reverse complement strand
TGCGTTTGTGGATTCCCGCCTTTGCGGGAATGACAGGAGGAAAAACTAAGCACAAGTATTGAAAGCCGGTGTGTCGTGGCAAAGAAAAAACCAAAAACACTCAATCAGGCATATGAGCTGCTAGCACTTAAAAGACGCTACAGAAACCTCTCCATAATAGCCATTGTTGGCTCCGTTCTCATATTTATCGGCTATAACATCATTGTGGGTCTAGGTCTAATTGGCGATACTTCGATGGCACCAACGCTAGTTGTATATGTCATATTTGTAGTCTTAGCAGCAGTAATGGGCACCTTCACGTACAGATGGACACGCTACTCCCGTGAACTACGCACATTCTGCCAACAACATAGTATCAGCGAGTCAGATCTTTAAATCAAATAAAATCTAAGATTTTTAAACCGGAAAAATATGCAATGTCAATATTGCAAATAAAGACACTTGTTAAGCCAAAAGCCAATTAATTAGATTGATATGTTTAATACCGTCTGAATTACCGGTGCCTATTGTATCCAAAGAAAGCAAAGTTTTTGGATAATTGTCATCAATTGCCCGTAAGGGTTCTAATTCTCGCTTAAGAGTTTGTTCATCCAAAACTGTTTGAGCAACTTGGTAATAGTGCCAACCGTTTTCATCCATTGCTACAAAATCGACCTCTTTAGTATCTTGTTTTCCGATAACTACATTTGAGTGACGTCTGCTGAGTTCTAGATATACAATGTTTTCTAATCGGTGACCAACATCACCGGCACGCTTGCCCAGCAACCAGAAACGAAATCCCAGGTCTCCCAAATAATATTTCTCTAGTCTTTGAAGATACTCTTTACCCTTTAAACTAAAGCGGCTTACTTTGTGCAGCAAAAAGTTCTCGATCATGGATTCAATGTATTCACTAACCGCTCCTTGTGAAATTTTCTTGCCTTGAGAAGTGAGCCCATCAGAGATTCTTTTTATTGATGATATGTTTCCAACATTATCTGCTAAAAATAAAGCAGATGAATTAAAGGCACTCATATCCATCTTGGGATGTCTTTGCGCAATGTCTTTTAAGATGACTGTGCTAAAGACAGCCGAAAGATAATCAGCAATATCTTGTTCGCGCAACAGTGTCGTTGTGTATGGCAAACCGCCATAGGTAAGGTATTGCTCTAAGACACCCTCTTTTGTTTCAGGTATTTGAATATCATGTAAATCGTGGGAGGTGGGAGAATCTTTTGAGTCATCAAATCGGTTGCGCCTAAATAACATCGCATCGTAATATTCCTTAAAAGAGAACGGATAGACCCTTATCACAACATAGCGACCCGTAAGAAAAGTAACCAACTCGCCAGACAGTAGATAGGCGTTTGAACCGGTTATATAAATATCCACATCAGGGCGAACATACAGAGCGTCAACGGCACGTTCAAAATTTTGAACATGTTGCACCTCATCGAGAAACACATAGTTTTTTTCTTTTGAAGAAAGGCGTTTAACAATGTAATCATATAGAGCCTTGTACTCAAGCGGATAGTCTTCGTCAAGGCTTTCAAAGTTTATGGAGATAATGCAAGATTCAGATATATTATTTTGTAGCAGTTGCTCTTGGAACATCCGCATAATAGTTGACTTACCACTTCGCCTCATGCCAGTGATAACTTTTATCATATTTTTGTCTTGCCAGCGAGACAACCAGTTCAAATAATGTGGACGATTGATCATGATAACTCCCATTACAATCTGAATATTCCTTAAATATTAACATAATTCATATTACAATGGGAGTAAATCTAAAATCGCTATGTCGATCCTCATTTTTGTAGCTTATGCATTATTGTGGATATTGGTTTAGTAGGTGATACGGCTCTGGCACCAACTTTAGCTATTTATGTCATATTCGTCTTAGCTCAAAAGCTACGCAAATTATAGAAGACCCACGCTGTGAGGTTTTTGTAAGTACTATATCTTTTTGGGAGCTTTCGCTTAAACAATCAATCGGAAAGTTTACACTTGAAAACATCGATCTGGAAGAACTGGAAGACATTCTCACAGAAAAACTTTTCATAGGCATAATTGGGCTTAACGAGAACGAGACGCTATCTTTTCAGCATCTACCATTCTTCAACGACCACAAAGACCCCTTTGATCGCATCTTGGCTTGGCAAGCAATAAAGCGTGGCATGGCATTGATAAGCAACGACTGCGGATTTCAACAATACAAGCAATGCGGATTAAGATTGATTTGGTGACAACGCATACTTCTGCTGCATTACTGTAAGCGTTCTGATATCCTGATTCCCATGGAATTAACAGATACTCATACACATACTCACCTCTCCGGACACGGTATTGGTACCGTCGAAGAAGTGGTTGAGGCGGCCATCGCAAAAGGTCTTACAACGGTAGCTCTAACAGAGCATTTGCCGCTACCCACAGACATCGATCGCAACGGCACGTTTGCGATGTTTCCGCACGAAGTGCCCATCTACTTGCAGCAAGTACGCGATGCACAGGAAAAATATCCACATATTGAGATAATCTGCGGTGTTGAGATAGATTGGCGAGAAGGAGCCGAGTCGTTTATCTTGGATCAAATAGGCACAGGCCCACTAGGTCCCGGAGCGCTTGGACCATACGAACTGCTGCTTGGATCGGTACACATGTTTACAGAAGCCGACGGCAGTTTTTGGGAGTTTGATTATCCGCCAAGTATAGACGGTTGGACAACGCGCAGCGAAGAAGGTGTGTGGGCCAGATATCTGGAGCTTTGGACAGATGCCGTTAACAGCGCTGTGCCTTACACGGTAATGACGCACCCCGATTTACCTAAGAAGCTGGGCTTTAAGCCCAAGTTTGATACTCGTGAATACTATGCTGCGATGGCAGAGACAGCAGCAAAAAAGGGTGTTCTTGTGGAGGTAAACACCTCCGGGGCATATAAACCGGTGGGTGAGATGTATCCAGCACCGGCATTGCTTAAAGCATTTTGTGATGCCGGGGTAGGTTGTACAGTTGCTTCAGACGCACACGCTCCACATGAAGTGGGGCGCGATATTGATAAGGCTCACGCAGCTATGGCGGCAGCCGGGTACAAATATATTACAGTGCCAACTCGCAGCGGAGATAGACGTTTGATCCCGATCGAGCTGTGACAAGGGGGTTTAGGTCTTGATGTCAGGGGGAGTGAGAGAGAAAAGGACAAAGCCTCTTATGCACACTATCAACAAAATACTGGTCGTCGTTAACCCGGCATCTTCGGACAATGCGGGAGAGCGTGCGTGGTCGGAGCTAGAGCCGGCGTTTAAGAGCGCATTTTCCACCAAAAACTACTCCGTAGCGATGCCGAGTAGCAAAGAGCAGAGCACAGAACTCGCTGCCACAACCGATGCCGATCTGATTATTTCTGTCAGCGGAGATGGTGCCATACACAATATTGCCCAAGGAATAATGCTGCGTGAAAAGGCAGATCGTCCGGCACTCGCAGTGATTCCGGTAGGCTCCGGCAACGATTTTGCAATGTCGTTAGGACTTCCCAAAGATCCTCGCCAAGCAATTGAGGCGATAAGCAAGGGTGATCGAGTAAGTATCGACGTGGGGCAGTGCAACGACATAATCTACATGGAAACACTAAGTTTTGGCATAGACGCAGCCATCGCCAACCAAACTATGGAGGCGCGAAAGACCAGCAAGAGTCGTGGTCTGATGCTTTATGCCGGCGTTGCGATATCGGCAATTGTCCGCGAGCTAAAAAAGCACCGCTACCTGATTACTTTTGAGGATGGCCAAGTGCAAGATATGGAGCTGCTTATCTGCGCAGTGCAAAACGGACCTACCTACGGCGGAGGGTTTAGGGTGTCTCCGGACGCGTTGATCAATGACGGACTGCTCAACATGTGCATGGCCACCAATACCGGCAAAATACATGCACTATATGCTTTGGCGCTTATGTCTAAAGGCAAGCATGAAGGGCTTAAGATTTTTAGTAAAAAGCCGGTGAGAAAGCTGACCATCGAGACGTTTGAAAACATCCCGGCGCAGTGTGATGGGGAGGAGATATTTGGGCGCCGCTTTGAAGTTAAAGTGATTCCAAACGCTATAGATGTAATTGTATCCAAGGACGCAGCAATCGTAACAGATTCTCAAAAATGTGGAGAATCTTGATGTCGCTTTACGCACAAGTTGTAATTGATGTTCCAACGCGAGCTTTTGACTCGGCATTTACTTATATGGTTCCAAGCGCGCTGCAAGGTCAAATTGAAGTAGGCTGTTGTGTTCTGGTGGACTTTTCTAATCGTCCGGTCTTGGCGTATGTAATGTCGCTTGATGATAAGTTGGATGACACGATCGATTCCACAAAAGTTAAACCTATCCGTGAATTATTATCAACGTCACTGTTTGATGAGGCAGCTGCAGAGCTAGCCTATTGGATGGCGCGGGAGTATATAGCTCCACTAAGTGAAACTGTGAGTCTGTTTACGCCTCCGGGTTCTTCGATAAAGTTAAAAAAGGACGCGGATGGTTCGTGGCATCTAAAGAGGGCAGGGGCTGCCCCTGTTGATGATCGCTGGGTAGGATTGACTGAGCAGGGTGCAGACTATGTGCCTAAAGCCAACGCTGCCAAGCAACATGCAATTCTTGCAGCCCTGAGAGCTTGCGAGATGCGCGTACAGGATCTGGCATTGGAGATATCAAATCCTGCATCTGCTATTAAGGCACTGGAGAGCAAAGGTGTAATATACATAGAGTCACGCAGGCGCATGCGCGGCAGCACATGCTCAACTACTCGCGACGAGGCTCAAACAAAACTGACCACAGGCCAGCAAAACGCACTAAACGCTGTGCTTAAAGCGCTTAACGGTGAGGGTGATACACTGCCTCCTTGTCACCCACAAGTAATCCTCATAGACGGCGTAACCGGCTCCGGCAAAACCGAGGTTTATTTGCAAGCGATAAGTTCCATCCTGGACGACGACACCAGCCCGCAAAAAAGCGGCTCAGCAATCGCGTTGGTTCCGGAAATCTCTCTAACCCCTCAAACAGTCGCACGCTTTCGAGCCCGCTTCGGCGAGCAGGTGGCCATTTTGCACTCGCGCCTTTCAGCGGGAGAGCGCTTTGACCAATGGGAGCTAGCGCGAAGTGGTAAAGCTAGAGTAGTAGTGGGCGCACGCTCGGCTCTCTTCGCGCCGGTCAAAGACCTGCGGCTGATAATCATCGACGAAGAACACGACAGTAGCTACAAGCAAGGCAGCTCGCCGCGCTACGTGACTCGCGACGTGGCCGCAAAACTGGCTCAACTAAGAGGCGCTGTGTTGGTGCTGGGAAGCGCCACTCCATCTATGGAAGCACTCCGCGCAGTAGAGCTAGGTAAATATAAACGTGTGGAGTTACCCGATCGTGTCTCAGGACAACAACTACCACCAATACAGATAGTTGATCTCTCAGTCCAATTCAGATCCGGCAACAAATCGATGTTCTCCTTGCCACTTAGAGAGGCCTTAATCGAGACCATAGATCGCAAAGAAAAAGCAGTCTTGCTGCTAAACAAACGAGGATTTGCATCGTTTTTGTTATGCCGAGACTGTGGATACGTACCAACCTGTGAGAGTTGTGCTACGTCGTTTACATACCACACACAACCGGCGCGTTTGATATGTCACCACTGCGGTGCCGAGCAAACGCCACCGGCAGTTTGTCCGGATTGCGGCAGTGTGGCGATCAAACAACTGGGTCCGGGAACGCAATTTGCTGCTCAACAATTGCAAGCGCTACTTCCCGAGGGTACACCGGTCATCCGCATGGACGCAGATTCCACACGTGGAAAAGATGGACATGAACAGTGTCTCAACGAGTTTATTGCCGCGCCATATGGGGTGCTGCTCGGCACGCAGATGATAGCCAAAGGCTTGGACTTTCCCGATGTCACACTGGTTGGCGTACTAATAGCTGATACCGCTCTAAAGTTCCCGGATTTTCGCGCACCGGAGCTCACATATCAGTTGTTAGAGCAGGTTTCAGGCAGGGCAGGACGCGCCGAAAAAGACGGACGAGTAATAGTGCAAACCTACTGGCCGGAACATACCGCCATACGAGCCGCTGCCGCCCATAACAGAGAATTGCTGCTAAACGAGGAGCGCGAAACACGCTCCGAAATAGGCTATCCACCGTATAGCCGTCTGGCAAACATAATAATTTGGGGCAAAGATCTAAAAGCAGTGTCTGCAGAATCTCTACAATTAGCACAGGTCATAGAAGACTCACTAGGCGATATGGCTGAAAATGTGCAAGTCTTAGGTCCATGCCCCTGCGTACTAGCAAAACGTCAAGGCAACCATCGTTGGCACATCCTCATAAAAACACCGGAAGCAGCAGACCTGCCAGCGCTACTAGCCCCAGCTATCAGAAGCCGTAAGACCACACTGGGTGTAAACATCGCAGTAGATGTAGATCCATATAATCTACTGTGATAATTAAATGTACGCTTCAGTTGAGTTGCTTGTCGGACATACTTGCTGCTGTTGACATACAGAACGCAACAGTATGAAAAACTATAGCAAAAAGCTATTATAAAATATATCTGTTATAATCAAATATGGCAGTGTTCGCCGGACGGGTGCACTTCGTATATGTTGCCTCAAAAGCAACGGAAGGAGGTGAATTCGTTATGGACGCAATTTTTGTAGCGGCAGCGATCGCGACGATAGTATCGGCGTTGATAGTGCTCATACAGGAGCTGCGAGTCATCCGGCGTAAGATGAAGCAAAACAAACAGAAACGGAAGCGCTAACTTCCGTTTCAAAAAGTTTTTGCTGCACCCGTCAAAGCGTTAATCAGACAGGCGGGCGCTGCCGTCCTTAATACTACATCATTAATAGCATAATGACAAATTTGATCACCCACCCATAGTTGACTGAGGACCTATAAGGTCAACACGCTTTATAGACTCCCATGTTAAATTCGTTTAACCTTCATCTTGGAGTCGATTTTCAATGTGATCCATTTTTGTACGCTTGCTTCACCGTTCCAATTTACCTTAACTTGGAATCTTCCATTTCCAATAGAGCGTATCTTTATGCCATCAACGTAGCTTGAGTTTTTGTATTCCCTGTACATGCCATCAGCATGTACGTCATATGTGGCTTTTATGGATCGTATTTTGACACCATAATAACGGAAGATGTAGTAGGGATCTCCCATTGTAACGGCACCATTATCGTAATCGAGCTTTACTATCAATTCTTTGTATTTATCATTTTTGTTGAAGTCTATAAGGTGGAAACTCCATCTTGCGGACTGTCCAATGTTAGTTGCTTTTAGTGTTTTAACGGTTTTGCCGTTAATCTTAAGTTTAACTGTGTCGTAGTATATGTCGTTACTAACTCTTGTACTTTTTGTGAGTTGAACTCTTTCCTTTGCTCCACCATTAATATCAATCTTCTTTATCGAGCCTATTTTAATCTTTGTAGGACTAGTGTATTTGGCTCCCTCCGCGATTGTGGGTGTGGCAAAGAAAGCCAACATCAGAGCAGTGAATAAGCCAACAATGAGTAACGCAGGAGATTTTTTTACAATAGCCATGAAACCCACCTTTCATTTTATTTATCTACATTGTCCTTGGAAATATTTTAAATGGGGGGTGCCTGTAAAGAACAATTTGTATAGATTAATGAATTTATGCAGTACTGCATCAGCAATGAAACTTACTCCTCATAATCACCGTGCTCAAATACAGGATACAAAGTTATGTTTGAGCGGACTTTTGTTTTTGAGGTATACCAAGTTCCGCTGCCGTCTTTTTTGGTATTCCAGCCAAGAAAACTGATTTCATAATGTACAGAAAGATACTCGTCAGGCAAGAGAAACCCTAACGGCTTTCCTTTAGTAATCTGCATTTTGTATTTATTGAGCATTTCTGTGTCGCGTCCATCGATGGTTACCCATACAATTCGACCGCAATAATTTATGTCGTAGTTATTGAATCCTCTTTTAGACAAAGCCGACCACTTAACGGGCTTTATATTTTTCTTATAAAGATTCCATGCCGATTTATCACTAGACCTGAGTACATGCTTTGAGCCGGCCTTGTTTTTGGAGAACTTGGCAGCTTTACCAATTTTTAGTTTATTGTAGTCTGAAATATAAATCGCGCCGCCTTCATTCTTGGCTATATTTCCAGAAAGAGTACCCTTGCTGATGTTTAATGATTTAATACCGGGCGAGTATACACCAGAGATTAAGCATATCCCGGCTCCATATTTAGCACGGTTCTTGGTTATTGCGCCGCCATTCATGGTCACCGAATTTTCAGAAAATATGCCACCACCATGTAGAGTTGCGGTGTTGCCGGATATGGTACCTTTTGTAATTATGATGTTTTTAGAATAGATGCCGCCGCCTTTTTTGGCTTCATTGTTTAGTATCTTCCCGCCGGAAATCCTAGCTTTTCCATAAGAGTAAATGCCGCCTCCTTCGTCGGCATAATTGTTGTATATTGCTCCACCAGTCATAGTTATTGAGCCATAGCTATAAACGCCACCACCATTTAAGTTGGTCTTATTGTTGAATATTCTCCCGCCAGACATTTTTAAGTTCCCAGAGACACCACCACCGTCCCAACCGATGACTTCGTTATTGCATATCTTACCGCCGGTCATAATGATTTGAAGTCCGACCACTCCACACCCAGTGTTGTGAGAAATTACGCCACCGGACATGGTAAATTTGCTTGAGCCTAGGCTCTCAATACCCCCTGCTCCCGATGATGCATATTCTTCATTTTTGGTAATAAGACCGCTTTTTAAAACCAAATTACCCTCATTATGTACGCCAACTCCACTTTTGCCTGTTTTATGAGTTACGGTGATTCCATCGAGCGTTAGATTACCTTTTTTCTCAACAAAAATCGTTGGTTTCTCATTAGCCCCACCATATAGGTTATGCTTGCCTTTTAGTATGATTATCTTATTAGCTGGGATTACTAGTTCGGTTTTTGTTAGCGTGATGTTTTTTTCCAGAGTTATGGCAGTACTCACATTATCAACAGCATTGTTAATCGCGTTTCTCAGCTCAACTTGGTTATTTACATCTATCGTTGATAAGGCGTCTATGTTATTTTGCTCACCATATTCTGCCATTTCGAGAACAATTCTCTCCGACACTTGCGCAAATGTTTGTGTGGGGAGCATTACCAAAGACAGCGCTAGCACAAGAGTGGTCGTTAATATGGCTATAGCAAGTTTCTTTATCCCGCAATAGTTTAGATATTTTGTAAAACCCACGGAGTCCACCTTTCCATGCCCAAAATAATTATTTATTCTCAAAAAAACAGCTAGGTATGCATTTTTGAGAATCAGCACGTTGACTGGTTATTATATTAGTAGGGTGTTACCATTGCAATAATGTGTTTTAATGAAGAAATACTTAAACACATGTATAGAACTGCTTGTGAATGGAGATAGCTTTGAACACGTATATACAACAAAATGAATGGCGGCAAAACCTAAATAATAAGAAGATGAAAATAATTACGATCATTGTACTGTCACTCATTCTCTCTGCATCGATGCTTTTTGTTGGGGCTCCAACCACAGCGCAGGCTGCAAGCAAGGAAACTAAAAACGCCAAAGCACATGTAGCTTACACCAAATGGCATATGAAAAACTGGAATAAGAGCGCTGCTGATAATGGCACTCTTGCTGTCTGTTATTTTGATATCAATAAAGATGGTGTGGATGAGATGATTGCAAATTATGAAAGTGACGTTAACGGATATGTTGTTTATACCTATTATAAAGGGAAAATGAAGAAGTTAGACACTTTTGCAGGCAGTTCTAGTGGCTCGCTTTCATTTTGGCAAGCAAAGGGCATATTGGTGTCTACTTCAAATACTGCTGGATTTGCTGAGCATTATTACAAAATGAGTTCATCAAAGCTTACATTGCTGGCGCGTTGCAGCTATCGTAATGGCGCGATTGATGGCCCACCCTATCAATATGAGATCAATGGGAAGGAAACAACCAAGTTAGAATACGATGTGTACGTAAAAGCTCTAAAAAAGGGAAAGAAAGTTAATTTGGCAACATTGTCTGAGCATTATGCTGCCGGCAAAAAGCAAGAGCCTCTAGGAATAGTTGATTACGTCTCTAAAAGAGTAGCGACGTACTATATTGCGGTTACTGGCGATAAGTTTAAGTCCAAAGACAAGTTCTATCTTGCAAAAAACGTAAATATTGTAAACAGCGGCTTATTTGTAAGCCCGAACAATTACACCAAGAAGGCAACCTTCACACTGTGCAACAGCAAGAAAAAGGCTATATCAAAGCCAGTTAGTGTGTCGGGGGATATGCCTTGGAAGGAAGTCAGTTATAACCTTGTGAAAGATCGTGTCTATTACTTTAAAATCAAAACCATCAACAACCAGTACAGTGGCAGCAAGTATTATTCCAATGTTGCTATTGAGTATTATCGATAAACTTGTGGTTCGAATTTAATTGCAATAAGGTAGATAACAATGGCAAAAAGCGGTATCCGCTAAATTACTGCAATTTGAGCTGACCTTAGATGACTCACTGGGCGGGATAGCTGAATATACGCAAGTACTAGGATCCAGCCCCTGCGTACTAGCAAAACGCCAAGACAACCATCGCTGGCATATCCTCACAAAAGCACCGGAAGCAGCAGATCTCCCGATCACATTAGCCCCAGCTATCAGAAGCCGTAAGGCCACACTGGGAGTAAGCGTAGCTGCAGATGTTGATTCGTTCGATATTTTATAAGGGTATGTAAATAAGCCTAAGTTATATGCGCGTAGCTTTCATTTTACTGTCTACTTTAAATGACAACCAAATATGCTTTTGTGGTGTGCGCGAGTACTCAACCAGTACTTGGAATCTCCCTTTACCATCAAAACGAATTCGGTCACCATATATATACTCATATTTTGTTTTTTCTGAGCCGTAGTAGTCATATCTAGCGGGTGGACTGTAGTAGTAAGCTGTTTTTAATAACTTCAGCTTTCCACCTGAATAGCGAAAGATCACATATGAGTATTTACCAAGAAATTCGCCTTGACTTAGATAAGTTCTTACCACTAGTTCTTTATACTTATCTTTTTTATTTATGTCCGTGTAGAAAAGTTTAGGCGCGGGGTCTGCTGAGAAAGAGTATTTTGTGTCCTTTGTTTTCCCATTTATTTTTAGTGAAGTCTTATAGAATCCGCCGGGAAAATACTCGCCATTTGGTGCTTTGTCCACCTTTTTGACAGTGAACTGAACTTTCTCTTTTGAGCCACCATTAATATCTATCTTTTTAATGGTACCTGTTTTGATTGGTTTTGGAGAAGTATACTTTGCTGCCTCAGCGGTGACAGGTGCACTAAAAAGAGCTAGCGCAATAATAGCCAAAAAGCCAACGATGAGTAACAAAGTAGATTTTCTTACATGAGTCATGGAACCCTCCTTTCCACACTATAAGCAATTTCTACAAAATATTTTAAATGGGGGGGCGCTTGTAAAGCGGAATTTCGACTAATCTTACCTTACCTTACATGTTTTAGTATGGTGTGATACAATAAGTAGTACAACATGGTATTACCTAATAGAACTACCAATGATTGGAGTCGTTTTGGAAAGGGTGGTTGTTCTAGATAGAGTGTCAGAACGTCACCCGGACGTTTTAAAAGAGGACGCAGAAGCTGCTTGGAATAATTGCCTGGTGAGCATTCCTGCTTTTGATGTTGACCCGGATAGATATCTGGCTATAGGTGTTGATAGAAAAGGGAGACTCATTGAGCTTATAGTCATACGAAAGCAAGAGGGGTATTGGCTTATAGTACATGGACAGACTCCTGCACAAAAAGCCATCAGAGAGAAACTTGGACTTGGAAAGAGACAATCATGAGTGATAGAGAAATCAGTAAAGCGTTTGGAACAACTCTTGAAAAGATCGAAAGTGATGTTGCGGCAGTTGAGTCGGGAGACCTTTCGGCATTTGACTTTAACCGTGCGATATTGGGGCGACCTATGGTAGACGATAAAATGGAATCGATATCTTTGAAAATTCCACACTCTCGTGTTGTTGCAATAGAAAAGGCTGCTAAAGAGCAAGGTGTAACGCGCTCGGAGTTCATGCGCCGAGCAATCGACCGCGAACTTGTGGCAAGTGCATAAGTGTCGACACTTCTCTAAAATATATTGCACCGGATAAGCCCAGTCATTCGCGCCCAGTGGTAGCGGGCTTTTACAATTGCATATCACGGTGCCGCTTTGTCTTCTGTAATCCTTAAATACATCGAGGTGTCTAAAGGAAGAGGCATCGTCTCTGCGCGCCAACGATGCTTTTTTGATCTCAATTGGAAACAAATCTTGCCCTTTTCTAATTATTAGATCTATCTCATTTCTGTTTGAATCGCGGTAGAAATATATGTCAGGAAGACTGCCAGTTGAGTTCAGGTGGCTTTTCATAATCTCGGCAATAACAAAGCTTTCAAATAGGGTACCTGCCCAAACGCTTTGCTCAACCTCTTTTGCACTTGTCAATCCACATAGTTTAGCCGCCAGCCCCGAGTTCAAAAAGTAGAGCTTGGGTGTTTTGGAAAGACGCTTATTTGAGTTTGCGTAAAACGGTTTTAGGAGGTAGATAATGTTTGAGGCTTCTAAAACAGAAAGCCATCGAGTGATTGTAATCACACTTACTCCCACCTTGATGCCAGATCAACTTTGTTAAGCTGCTGTCCGTTAAGCAAGGCTGTAAACATCACAAAACGGTTGAATGTAGTGATGTCGCCTACGTGAGCCAAATTATGAACATCTCTACGCAGATATGCATCGATGTAAGACTCATAATACATTGCTGTATCAATGCTCTCATCTGCGTATAACTCCGGTAAGTCACCTTTATATATGACATTCCAGATGTCAGTTGTGCTTAGTGAGGATTGCTGTTTTTGTCGTTCATGTAGATAATCCTCCCCGCCCACAAAAGGGTCAGAGAACTTAGAATCATCAATCTCACGCATCGATAGGCCAAGCATTGCTATGATACCCGCTCTTCCTGCCAGAGATTCGTCAACACCTTGCATCATTAGATAACGCTGTGACCCGGTAAGAAAAAAGCGACCTTTTTCTGTTCGTTTTTCATCTACTAAGATTTTTACATAACGAAACAGATCAGGTGCATATTGCACTTTGTCAATTATGCTTGGCTGGATAAGTGCGTTGAGAAACTCCTCAGGATTATTTTGTGCAGCGTCAAGGACATCGATACGATCAAGAGTCGAGTAACTTGCATGTGGAAAGCACTGATGCAAAATGGTGGTCTTACCTACTTGGCGTGCGCCGGATATCACTAATGCAGGAAAACTCTTCGCTGCCGAGATAAGCACATCTTCGATATGACGCTTTATATACACAAGTCCTCCTTGTGGCGATATGATAATCATCAAGTCCAGTTTATGATTATCATAAAGTCAACTGTAGAAATATCATATATCCAATTCTTATCTTGCGATCAATCTTTAAGATAAACCAAATGAAAGATGGCATACAATGAATAATTCGTAATAATCCAAGCACTAAAGGGTGGCTTTATTATTGCAGCGTGTTTTTGTATGGCATCTTAACAAGCGGAAGGAAGAATGACATTCCGGCTTTGATAACACATTATGCCTTTGGCCTGGAAGTGCTTTCTCGTGTTGGTGAAAGCAACTTTCATGAGCCATGCACACGTGAGTTGTTTCTTTTAGGCAATCAAGGCCCTGACCCATTTTTTTCTGCCCTGCTTACGACAATGCGTAAAAAGCTGCACAAGGTGGGGAATCTTTTGCAAGATGAATCTATCGATGATTCGCTCGACGCTTTTCGTGGCTATATTGACCAAGTGCCAGCCGGTCAAAACAAGCTACTCAATGCTTATTTTTGTGGCTATTTGTGTCATTTTGTTCTCGATAGAAATATGCATCCGTTTGTTGATGAACAAGCATTTAACGAAAGACCTTTAGGGAAGCACCGATTTAATCATTGCACACCATCTTCTACTCAGTTTGCCCCAGCTATGTCC
>DBCW01000053.1 GCA_002293265.1 Eggerthellales bacterium UBA948 | reverse complement strand
CAAAACTTTACGGGAAACGGTATGCTTTTTACTGTTCAGTTTAAAGTTAAAGAAAATGTAAATATCGGACAAACATGGATGGATGTGGGAGTGTATCTTGATCACCAATCCAATATATCTACATGGGATGGCAATGCTGTAGAAACCGACTTTTTGCGATGGGTCTTTAAAGTTGTTCAACCGGCAAGCACAGAAACAACAGTAATTGATGTAGGCGACGCTAGTGTCAACCCGGGACAAACATTTACCGTACCGGTATCTGCTAAAAACAATGTCGGCTTTTCAAGTGGCGGTTTTGAGATCGTCTACGATGACGATGTTTTTGACTTGGTAAAGGCCACACCTTCAAGCAATTTGCCGCAAAACACGATATTTGGGCCGGCAACTAATGAGAATAATCGTTTCTTTTTGGTTGGAGTAGAAAATATTACTGCTGACATGGAACTATTTGATCTTGAGTTTAAAGTAGCAGACAATGCACCTGAGGCTGATTATGAGATAAATATCCAACTCTACAGTAACAATACCAACGACTACACAAAATCTCTAATTAATGCCAGTAATAAGACTGTTATTGCTGAATTTGACAGTGGAGTAATAAATGTTGACGCTCTTTCAGAACTAAATATCCCCGGCGATCTTAACATGCCTGCCTATGATGAAGGAACAACATGGAACCGCATCTACAACGGCAACCCTCATGCAATTTATGTTAGTGTTGCAGTTTCAGGTGGTGGAAATGTAGCTGTTTATTACAACGGCAGCTTAGATGCTCCTGTGAATGTAGGAGAGTATACAGTCAGCATTACAGTAACCGATGTTGCAGGGTATCTGCCTATCACTGAGCCAATAGCTTTAGGTACACTGAAGATACTCAAAGCGCAGGCACCGGCAATTGAATGGCCAACAGCATCTGCAATTACTTACGGACAGCCACTATCTGCAACAGTTTTATCAGGTGGCTCAACAGACTTCGGGTTATTTGTTTGGGATAGTTCTGTAGATCTAACGCAGGTTCCAAACGCCGGAACCTATGAGCTTCCGGTAGTGTTTGCACCCAATGAGAACACAATGAATAACTATGAACCTATAACTCCGCTAGTCAAAAACGTTCAAGTAGTCGTAAACAAAGCCGCTGCACCGGTGATTAATGTGTGGCCAACAGCAAGTGCGGTTGTGCAAGGTCAAACACTGGCATCATCCGCGTTAACACCAGCTTCAAATGAGTTTGGTAGTTTTGCGTGGACAGACAACAGCATAGTTCCCACATTTCCGCAAGGAGCATACGAAGTGACATTTACTCCTAATGTCGAAACTCTGCAAAATTATGAAGCGATAGCTGTGACAGCAAATAACGTTGATGTAAAAGTGATAGGTCTTGGAGACATCGACCTCGATGGCTTTGTGTCTATCTTCGATGTTCAGCGAGTATTGCAACATTCACTCGGTCTTTTTAATCTCACAGGCAACTCATTGTTGGCTGCAGACATTGATGGAGACGGAGAGGTAACAGCTGCCGACGTAGTAGGTATAGCAAGGCTGTCTATTGGACTGCCCATAAACTAGAAACCATTAACAAACACTTATCTGATACACATCCGCTAAGCGCGGAAAACATGAAAGGATAAAAAACCAATGCACGTCTCAGACAATACAACAAACTCCACGGAGCCACGCAAATTGACCAAGGCGCGCATTGGTTTTTTATCTAACACACGAAAATCAAGACGCAAGCACTTCGCGTTTCTTTTCCTCTAGCGCATCACTTTCTATATCTGCTGTCATCAAAGGTTCGGGGTCTTTATCACCTGTATCTATTCCGCGCAGCTTGTTTAACCCATAAATCAGATGGTAGACTGCAAGTGCTGCCAGAGTGCCCACAGCGATGCCGGTCAAAGTAGAGTCACCTATGTTGAAAGTGAAGTCTGCAATACCTATAACTAACGGTATGGCGGCTGTGGTTATGTTTATCGATTTGGAAAAGTCTACGCGATTTTCAACCCAAATACGAACACCCAACATACCGATCATGCCGTAAAGCAGTATTGTTGCTCCACCTAAAACACCACCGGGAACTGATGCAACGGCCGCTCCGAATTTAGGACAAAGAGACANNACCGGCAATCCAATATGCAGCAGTGGAGTATACCCGTGTTGCAGCCATAACTCCGATGTTTTCGGCGTAGGTCGTAGTACCCGAACCGCCGCCAATACCGGCAAGTGTAGTACCCAGACCATCGGAAAACAGTGCTCGACCAATGCTGCCATCAAGGTTTTTACCTGTCATAACACTTACGCTTTTAATGTGTCCGATGTTTTCGGCAATCAACACCAGCACTACCGGTAAAAACATTGGCAGTATGGAGAAGTTCGCTTCCGGTGTCACAAATTGAGGTAGCCCAAACCATGCTGCATCGTTAATTGCTGCAAAGTCTACTTCGCCGCGAAAAACTGCACATGCGTAGCGGATAAGTACGCCGATAAGGATTGATAGCCGCCCAATCAGACCTTTGAAAATTGCTGAAATCAAGACAATTGAGCAAAGAGTTACCGCAGCAGTAATTGGCGAGACCAAAAAGTTATTATATGCCGCCGGCGCCAGATTAAAACCGATTAAAGCCACGATGGTACCGGTTACAACCGGAGGCATGAGGATGTTTATCCAACGCGTCCCAACACGAGTAACTATCAGACCAATGGCTGCAAGTAAAATACCCGTGCAAAGAATTCCAAAGACAGCAACACCAAGACTTGCGGATTTAGCCGCTAATATAGGTGCAATAAACGCAAAACTGCTACCCAGATAACTAGGCACTTGATTGCGAGTTATGAGCAAAAAGAGGATTGTTGCTATAGCAGAGAAGAATAGGGTAGTAGCGGGAGAAAAACCTGTAAGCAGTGGCACTAAAAAGGTAGCGCCAAACATAGCCACGATGTGCTGCAGTCCAATACCTGTGGTTCTGAGCCAGGTTAAGCGCTCATCCGGATTTACCACATCTTTTTGGCCTAGCGTTTTACCGTCTCCATGTAGCTTCCAGTTAAACATTCCTGCCATGCTTCCTCCTTAATTACTAAGTATTCTGAACAAATGCGCATTATATAGCTAATCGACAAAGCCATATAGTCTGTCGCCCGCATCTCCAAGACCCGGAACTATGTAGCCATGTTCGTTGAGGTTCTCGTCTAAAGCGGCAACAAATACATCCAACTTTAATTTATCACCCAAGTTTTTTGCAGCTATGCGTAAAGTTTCAACGCCTTCAGGCGCTGCCAAAATGCATATTGCAGTCATGTCTGTTGCTCCTCGTTCAACCAAATAGTTTACTGTGTCTATAAGGGTGCCGCCGGTAGCCAGCATTGGATCGATGATATAACACTGCCTGCCGGTAAGATCGTCCGGTAGTCTGTTTGCATACGTAATAGGTTCAAGAGTTTCTTCGTTTCGCCGAATTCCCAAAAATCCGACTTCTGCCATTGGCATCGAATGTATCATTCCATCCAACATTCCAAGTCCTGCACGTAAAACCGGTACTATGATTGGACGTGGGTTGGTAGATAAGTGAACACCTTTCGTCATGCAAATTGGTGTCTCGACATCAACGATCTCAAAGTGTACATTTCGTGTGGCCTCGTATGCCAACAGTGCTACCACTTCATTTGTGACCACTCTAAATATCTCTGTTGGTGTGCTTTTTGAGCGCAGCAATCTAAGCTTGTGAGCTACCAGAGGGTGGTCGATCACTTCAAAGCGCATTTAGCCTCCTTATGATTTGGAAAAGTTCGATCAAAGTTGGGCAAAATATTTATGAATACTATACTGCAAATAATGCCGCTGAGGCGATAAATGCATTACTTTTTAAGAATGAGTAGAGTAAAACTTTTACAGGTAGCGAGTATTTTTTGGCAGATAATGAACAGACGGCTAAAAAGCCGCCTGTTACAAAAACATTATTATGTGTTAACTGTTAGCTTGTGCAAATTGTCTAGTTCGTTCCCGGAAATACTAACCCGGAGAGTCCGGACAGCACAATTACCAACACAGTTGCAATCAGTCCAAAGAGCGATATTATCAGACCCGCAATTGCGAACCCTCTCGGAATCCTAAAAACTCCGATAAATGAAAGAATGAGACCGGCTGCCCAGATTATCCAACTTATAATATTTGCCCATGCAGGCCAACCTACCGTAGGCAAAAAACTCATAATAAATGCAATTATTGCAAGGATAAAACCTATCATACCTATTTGGTTATGTTTGTATGCTGATTTTGCTTGATCATAACTTTTTGACACCTGTGACTCAACTCCTCCTACTACTGCGTGAGTACCATCTTTTACACCGCCGGCAATCGCGTGAGCGCCTCCGGATACTCCATCGGCTACTTTGCCGGCTCCATCTTTAACTCCGCCGACTACTGCATGAGCGCCACCTGCCACTGTGCCAACTACAGCATGAGCACCTCCGGATACTGCTCCGGCTGCTGCGTGAGCACCGTCAGATACGGTACCGGCAACTGCATGAGCACCATCCTTTACGCCATCAGCAGCTGCGTGAGCACCGTCAGATACGGTATCGGCAACTTTCTTTGCACCATCTGCGACTCCACCTATAATAGGCGCACCACAACCTATGCAAGATCTTGCACTATCGTGGTTTTCTCTACCGCATTGTGAACAAATCATAACTCCTCCTTACCATGAGTTGTTGCAATGATCAGGGGAGTCAAGGTCAACATAATGTATTGAAAACACATATGAAAAACATATAATAACAACCCCTTGTCATGTAGATTGTAACAGAATTTGTGTTATTTAGTTTGGATACTTAAAAATAACTAATTTAGCGGATCTTTGTAGTCATCTTTTTTCTGTGCGATTGTGCCGGTATCACGGTCTTTAAATCGTAATTCTCTGCCATAACTTACGGCAGTCTCGCCAAACCTGTTTTTAACTTTATCCGTGGCTTCGACTAAAGAGCGTTTTGGTTTTTTGCGTGTAGACATTTTTGACTTCGTATTTTCAGCCGGAGACTTAACAGAAGCGTCATCTATTTTGGCTAGCAGATCGTCTCCAAACAAGCTCATCTGCTGCGGTCGTTGTTCAAACGAAGATACTGCAACTCCAACCAGCCTAAGCCCTGTTCCCGGTTGCCACACTTGCTCTAAAAGTGCGATTAAAACCGGCGCAAACTCGTGTTCATCATCGACAGGTCTATCCAGTGTGTGCTGAATATTTGCATAGCTTAAGTCCTCGTAGCGCACTTTTAAGCTTACAGTATACCCGGCAAGCTTTTTATGCCTCAAACGTCTGCCTACTTTTGCTGATATCATTTCGATGGACTGTTGGATCTCTTCTCGCTCACGCAGATCGGTAGAAAATGTCATCTCGTTAGAAACAGACTTAACTTCATCATCAGGTAGTACCTCTGAATCATTTAAACCTAAGCAGCGATTGCGCATCATCGTAGAGTTTTTGCCAAATATACCTTTAAGTACTTCTTCATCGGCGGCCGCTAATTCTCCTAAAGTGAAGATGCCAAACTCGTTAAGCCGTTTTTCGCTTTGCTTACCCACACCGGACATGGTTCTAATGGGCAAATTAAACAGAAAGTTTTGTTCCATGCCGGGATACACCACTGTAAGTCCATTAGGTTTTTCTATGTCGGAAGCAATTTTAGCAACACTTTTAGAGGTGCCGAGACCGATAGAACATGTGATCCCCAGTTTAGCAACTTCTGCGCGTATTTGATTAGCCAAAGAAATTGGGTGGTCTTTGACAAATCTGCCCGGAGATACATCTAAAAATGCCTCATCGATAGAGACTTGCTGAATACGCGGTGAAACATCTTTCATTATCTGCATAACTCGATCAGATAGATCTATGTATCGGGGAAAATTGCCCGGTGTCCATATAGCATTTGGACAAAGCTTGGCAGCACGAGCTGAAGGCATAGCTGATCGCACACCAAACTTACGTGCCTCGTAAGAACATGTTGAAACGACACCTCGTTTATCGGGGGAGCCACCAACTATAACCGGTTTCCCCCGCCACTCGGGGTGATCCAATTGCTCTACGGCTGCAAAGAATGCATCTAAGTCGAGAAGAATTATCGCTGCACCGTTCCAAGGAGCCAGCTTATCAAAGCTTTCGTATTGATGAACATCAGCGTTCATTTGCGCCCGGCGCTTTCGATCAAAGACCAAATCTTAAAACCAGATAAACCGCACTTATCACCACAGAAAGCATCATCAGTGGCGCACCTACCTTTAAATAGCTGATAAAAGTCATCGGGTAGCCTTCGCGATTGGAGATACCGGACAGTACAACATTTGCACTGGCGCCAATCAAAGTACCGTTGCCTCCAAGGCACGCCCCAAGAGACAGCGCCCACCAAAGCGGCTCAACATCCACGCCGGAGCTTTGCATTGTGAGTAAAACCGGAATCATAACTGCTACAAACGGAATATTATCTAAGATTGCCGAGATTATCGCCGAAGCAAAAAGGATCGCTAAGATAGCCACTATCTTTTGTCCGTGAGTGGCATCTACTAAGAACTGGGCAAACATGCCCACTAATCCGGTCTCTACGAGTCCTCCGACAACAATAAAAAGACCGGCAAAGAAGCCGATAGTTGTCCATTCAACACCGTGAATGGTTTCTTCAATGTCTTGGCGCCCGATAAGCATCATGATGCCGGCAGCGCTAAGGGCAATAACAGAAGATTCGATATGTAATACCCCATGCAGCATAAAGGCAGCTGCCACAACAAATAACATGACGATGCTTTTGACAAAAAGACTTTTCGAGGTGATTGCTTGGCGCTCATCCATATCCATGATGTTTTCACGATTTTCATTTTTAACAAGCATTTTGCGACCATACATAAAACGGAAGCAAAGGAGAGTTACTGCAAGTATCACAACAATGATCGGACCATTGACGATAACAAAGTCAATAAAGGTGATTCCTGCTTCGGAACCGATCATAATGTTTGGAGGATCCCCAATAAGAGTCGCTGTGCCACCAATATTTGAGGATATAATCTGCGTGATGAAAAACGGTACCGGGTTTAATTCCAGCTCCCGACATATCATCAAGGTCATCGGACCAATTAATAAAACGGTAGTTACATTATCAAGAAAGGCTGAAAGCACTGCAGTAATGATCGCTAAAGCCACCATGATCAACCAGGGGTCGCCTTTTACCATTTTTGCGGCTTTGATGGCAATGTATTCAAAAATACCGGAGCGCTTCATTACTGCTACCAGCAACATCATGCCAATAAGTACACCAAGAGTATTGAAGTCAATGTGTTCTACTAAGGTTTCGTTGTCAAAAGGCATGATACCTGAGGCCATAACAATTACGGCACCGAGTAAGGCAGCTAAAGTCCTGTGCACTTTCTCGGTAACAATTAAAACCATGACACCGGCAAAGATTGCTAATGCGGCAAGTTGAACAAACGTTAGACCAAGGATCATGCTAAATCTACTCCAAGTATACTCTTGGCCAAAAGGCCTATTACAAATGATATGGCAGCTACACCCAAACTAATAGCGGCCATTTGACCAAAACGGCTCCACAATGGCTGCTTTTGTGCTACAGAAATGTAGAAGTTAAATGCAAAGATGATGACCACGCAGCTAACAAGCATTATACCAAAGGCCAGAAGATACATGTCCTCATCAAGTATTAGATATGGAGCAACAAGAATAGCAACAGTGATCAAGTATGAAACGCCGCACCAGACAGCTGATTTTAGTGGATGTGGTTTATGCTCAGCTTTCTCGGCCAAATAATTAGATGCTGCCATCGAGAGCGTAGCTGCAATTCCGGTAATTATTGCTGTGAGCGATATAAGCCTGGTGTTTGCCAGCGCAAATGTAAGACCGGCTATCGCGCCTGTCAGTTCCACCAAGGCATCATTAAGTCCAAGCACAACTGCGCCAACATAATGAAGGCGTTCCTCGTCAAGCATGTCTATGAGCATCTCTTCGTGGCGCTGTTCATCTTCGATAGCATCGGTTATTTCCGGTATGGCTCCTTTTAGCTCTATATATGCTTTAGCTGCCTTGTTCTCGCCACTTTCCATTTTGCGTAGCACGAATGTGTAGCCCAGCAACACGATCAATATAGAGTAGAAGAAGACTTTCCTGCGATTTGGCGCTACGTCTGTGCCGGTGTAGCGCTTCCAGTTCTCATAATGAATAGCCTCATCATTTGCAATCTTAGTAAGAATCTCGCGATGTTTTTCATGTTTTTCGGTCTTAGCCATGCGCAGATATACCAATTTATCGGTAGCTTCTGCTTTTTGAAGCGCAATTAACGCGCGGCGGGTTTCGTTGTTTATGATAGATTCCATAACATTTCTGAGACTATTTAAACTTACCGGCGCCAAGTCTGCAAAGTGAGATTTGCAAGCCCGACGCCGGTTCAAATGTATTAAAACGAGTCTATTTATTACCCTCTTCTCTGCGTGCCTGATACTCGGCGATTAGTTTTTTGGCTACATCGCCGGGTACTTCTTCATAACCTTCAATCTCAAGTGCATATGAACCAATTCCGCGCGTCATTGAGCGTAGGTCGCGTGCATAGGTGACAACTTCTTTATACGGCACACGAGCCTTTATGACACTATTGCCGTAATCATCCGTTGCCGTACCGGTGACACGTCCGCGTCTGGTTGAAAAGTCAGAAAGGATTACACCGTTATACTCGTCGGTCACTGTAACTTCAATATTTGCCATTGGCTCCAAAATGTATGGATCCGCTTTTTCGCAAGCTGCTCTAAAAGCTAAACGTCCTGCTTGCTTAAATGCCATTTCATTTGAGTCAACCGCATGATACGATCCATCGTATACGGCCGCACGAACATCAACAAATGGGTCATCGGTTAAAAAGCCTTCGACCATAGCACCTTGAATGCCTTTATCAACTGCAGGGATAAGACCGCGCGGAATGCGTCCGCCAACAACTTCATCCACAAACTCGTATCCGCCACCCGGATTTGGCTCTAGGCGCACCCAACAATCCCCAAACTGTCCTGCACCGCCGGTCTGCTTTTTATGGCGTCCTTGTGCTTCAGCAGTTTTGCGAATGGTTTCACGGTAAGGAACTTTAACTTCCATCAGCTTGGCTTCGATGCCATTTCTTTCTTTCATGCGGGCTAGTATCAGGTTTACCGAGCCCTCACCCAACGTTGTGAGAATAGTCTGGTGGGTTTGCTCGTCGCGATGCAAAGTAACACACGGGTCGATCTCGGCATATTTAGCCAAAAAGTCGCCAAGCTTGTCTTCATCTTTTTGATTGGCAGCCTCAATAGCGACCGGATAAAGCGGGCGTGGGAATGGCAGGGGAGCAATCTGTATCTTTCCGGAAGCCGAAAGCGTGTCGCCGGTATGAGCATCAAGTTTAGGTATGACCACAATGTCGCCGGCCTTAGCGGTTTTAACATCGTCAGTCTCTTTACCCATCATCACGTAAATATGCGCGATGCGTTCTTTTTTACCGGTCTTGGCATTGATGAGCTCTGTGCCCGGTGTCAAAACACCGCTAAGAACTTTTACAAAGCTCAAGCGACCGACAAATGCATCGGATCCAGACTTGAATACAAAGAACGCCGGCTCTCCACTCTCATCGATATGAAGTTTTTCGCCATCAAGGGCAAAGATCGGTCCGTGAGCGGTAGGGGCGGGAAAGTAGGTGACAATGTCATCAAGCATACCTTCGATACCTTGCTCGATTAAGGTTGAGCCCACAAATACCGGGATGAATATTTCTTGAGCAATGGCTTTATCAAGCAGGCTTTCCAGCTCTTCTTGCGTGAGCTGCTCTTCGCCATCCAGATACTTCATCATAAGATCGTCATCTGCTTCTGCAACCAGGTCACAAAGCTTGTCACGAGCAGCCTGAGCAGCCTCAGCGTATTCGGCCGGGATCTCTTCTACCTTATCGTGTGGGGTATCTACGTGATAGTGAGCCTTCATGCGAATTACATCAATGACGCCTTTGAAGTCTTTATCCACACCGATGGGAATGGTGACCGCTCCGACGCGTTGACCAAACTGAGCTACCAGTGCATCAAAAGCCGAATCAAAGTTGGCATTTTCGCGATCAATGTGGTTGATAAAAATAGCGCGGCAAAGTTGCTCGCGCTCAGCTTCACGCCAAAGCTTGGCGGTGTTAATCTGCGGTCCGGCAACGGCGTCAATAACAAAAAGTGCCATCTCCGCTGCTTCCATAGCCGCGATGGTGTCGCCGATAAAGTCGTCCGATCCCGAAGTATCCAACAGATTTATCTTGAAGTCTTTATAGTAAATAGGGGCGATAGCTGTGTTTATTGTAAATTGACGCTTGACCTCTTCCGGGTCGTAATCTAAGTTTGATTTTCCGTCGTGTGTAGTTCCTAAACGTGAAGTGCGTCCTGTCAGATGAAGCATGGCTTCTGCAAGTGAAGTCTTACCTGCTCCATCTTGTCCTACAAGGACAATGTTGCGGACCTGATCTGTACTTGGAGCTGTCAACTCTATCGCCTCCTCTTATAGGCACCTATGGCCTTTGGTCAAATAAAAGATATCCCGGATCATCGCCGGAAACCGCTTAAAACCGTGGCTAACACTATAACAAATATCTTGGCGCTTCCGTGGGTAATATTGGTACTTCCCTAGCTTAACAACTCATTAAGCTCTAAAATAGATTCTTCAATTTATCAGCAGAGAAGATATCTTGTTTTTTTCGAACGTAAAATCATAGGGAAATGGAAGGAAAAGCGTGGGCACCGATTACAAATCGACAATGAATTTGCCGCAAACTGATTTCCAGATGCGTGCCGGTCTGCCGCAGAGTGAGCCAAAGCGCCTGGAGAAATGGTATGAGATGGATCTCTACCATAAAGTAATAGAAAAGAACCGTGGCAACGAGAGCTACATCCTGCACGATGGACCTCCGTATGCCAATGGACCTATTCACATTGGACACGCTTTTAACAAGATTCTTAAAGATATTATAGTTAAATACAAATCGCAGCGCGGATTCTTCTCGCCATACGTGCCGGGTTGGGATTGTCACGGACAGCCAATCGAGCATATGGTAGAGACTAAGCTCGGTCCGGAGAAGATGGCCAAGATCGACCAGCCAACCCTTCGTCGCTTGTGCCGTAATTGGGCTACAGAAAATATCGATTTGCAGCGTGAAGGCTTTAAGCGTCTAGGTGTTTTGGGCGAGTGGGATGACCCCTACCTGACCTACAAGCCAAAATATGAGGCCGGAAATATTGAGATCTTCAAAAAGATGTATGCCGATGGCTCTATCTATCGCGGTCGCAAGCCGATCCACTGGTGTTACCACTGCCATACTGCTTTGGCTGAGGCCGAAATTGAGTACGGTGACGAGACTTCTCCGTCCATCTACGTTGCTTTTAAGCTTGTGGCTGAAAGTACTGCAAAACTAGCTGCTTTTACCGGGGCAACCGGTAGTCCATTACATATTCTCATCTGGACGACCACGCCATGGACATTGCCGGCAAATACGGCTGTATCTGTGGCACCGGATGCCAACTATGTTGCCGTTGATGTGGACGGCAAGGCTTTGATCATGGCAGAAGCGCTGGTTGAAAGTGTGGCTGAGGCTGCTGAGTGGGAATCTTATGCAACGCTTAAAGATGTCAGCGGCAATGTGATCAGCGTAAAGGGCAGTGACTTACACGAACTATGTTACTATCAACCCATTTTTAATGATCGTGAGATGACCATCGTAACCGGCGATCATGTTGAACTCTCTACCGGCACCGGAGCGGTGCACACTGCTCCCGGTCACGGACAGGAAGACTATTTGGTGGGCGAGAAGTACGACCTACCAACTTTGATGCCTGTAGATGATAACGGTGTATTTGATCAAGGCGGCGGTCCATTTGAGGGATTAGGCGTGGTAGATGCCAATCCAAAGATTATTGAGTGGCTTAGTGAACGCAATACATTAATTGCGCGCAAAAGCATCACCCACAGCTATCCGCATTGCTGGCGCTGCCACAATCCTGTCATCTTTAGAGCCACCGAGCAGTGGTTCGTTTCTATGGACGACACCGGACTTAGAGCCAAAGCCTTATCGGAGATCGACAAACTTAACTGGTATCCGCAGTGGGCATCTAATCGCTTGCGCTCTATGGTGGAAGGTCGTCCGGACTGGACAATCTCACGCCAACGCTCTTGGGGTGTGCCTATTCCGGTGTTTAAATGTGCGACATGTGGTAAAACAGTGGCAACCGATGCAACCTTTGATGCGGTAATAGAGTTATTTAAGCAAGAAGGAGCCGATGCATGGTTCACCCGAGAGCCAAAAGAGTATTTGCCGGCAGACACCGCTTGTGAGTTTTGCGGTTGCACAGAACTTTTACCCGAAAAAGACATTCTCGATGTTTGGTGGGAGAGTGGCGTTTCGCACACCAGTGTTTTGGATAACTACGAGGATTTAAATCGTCCGGCAGCTTTATATCTTGAGGGCTCAGATCAGCATCGTGGATGGTTCCAAAGCTCGCTGCTAACCAGCGTAGGCGCATATGGAGTAGCTCCTTACCTGGGAGTTATGAGCTGCGGGTTTACTATGGATGAAAACGGCGAGAAAATGTCGAAGTCCAAAGGCAACGGTGTAGACCCGGCTGACGTATTTAATAACTATGGCGCTGACGTATTGCGCTTGTGGGTAGGTAGCGTAGACAGCTCGCAAGACGTAAGTATCGGTAAAAACATCTTGGATCGAACCGCCGATACCTACAGACGTTTCCGCAACACTTTTCGCTTTTTGCTCAGCAATCTTGATGATTTTAGCTGGGAGAGCGACCCGGTAGACTGGCAGGATATGCTCACACTTGATCGCTGGGCTTTAGTCAGATGTCACGCATTGATGAAAACGGTGGATGAGGCTTATGAGAGCTTTAGGTTCCACCAGGCTTATCATGCGATATATGACTATGTCGTAACCGATCTAAGTTCTGTGTATTTAGATGCGCTCAAAGACAGGCTGTACTCGGATGCGCCAAAGAGCCTTTCCAGGCGTAGTGCGCAAACTGTGTTGGTAAATATTTTGGAGGTCATGGTCAGACAGCTGGCTCCAATACTTAGCTTTACCTGTGATGAGGTTTGGGAGTTCTACCCCAAAGGCTTGTATTATGAGGATCGTCCGGAGGCGGTAGCACTTGGAGGCTGGCCAACAACAGACGATTTTTATCCCAAGTGGGATGAAAGCGAAGGCGAGTCTTTGTTGGAAACCTTCTCGGTGGTTTTAGACATTCGCGACGCTGTGACCAAGGCGCTAGAAGATGCACGCGCGGCAAAAGTTATCGGCAAGAGCCAAGAAGCTTTAGTAGAGATCACTGTAGATCCCAACACAGCCGATGTTATCAATGCTTTGCCTGAGGGTACGTTGGAGGAGCTGCTTATTGTTTCTGAGGTAGTTGTTTTAGCTGTACCGGACACAACGGATACGGAGGTTGCTGTAAGCGTAGCGACAGGCGAGAAATGCCCCCGATGTTGGAATTATCGTACACTTGGCGTAGATGAGACTTACCCCGAAGTCTGCAAACGTTGCGCAGAAGTGCTGACAGATCTGGGCTTTGAGTCGTGAAAAGAAAACACTCACGAATTGTAGCTTTTATAGTTTTTGCTATTGTGGCGTTAATAGGAGTATTTTTAGATCGCTTGACCAAATCGCTGGCCGTCATTCATTTGAGTGGCGGCCAGGTGCAACCCTTTATACCGGGCGTAATGGATTTTAGACTCATTTATAACAGCGGAGCAGCATGGGGCATATTTGACGGTGCAACATTCTTCTTTTTAGCAATGATGGTAGTCGCTGTGATAGCGATAATTGCCTATCTGGCATTTTTCAAAAAGCATACAGCACTGCAAGTTATAGGTCTTGGCATGATAGCTGCCGGAGCAATTGGAAACGGAATAGATAGAGCTATGACCGGAGAAGTGGTCGATTTTCTCCACACATTATTTATTGTGTTTCCAAGCTTTAATATTGCTGATAGCTGTATAACTGTAGGCGTAATACTTTTTATTGTTGTGCTTTTCTTTGGCGAGCAAGAGCAATGGGGGAAAAAGGTAGCGAAAGACACAGTGCCTACTGCCGAAGATAAGTCCTCGGTCTCTGTTGACACCGCTGATGCCACGACCGCGCAGGTAAAAATCCGTGACTTAGGCAGCGATCCGGAGTCAGACGATGCCCGACTATAAACACGTTGTCTCCATGGCAGAGCAAGGTACTCGTCTGGATGCTTTGTTGGCGGTACTTGAAGACGTGCCCAGTCGCTCTGAAGCTGCAAAGCTTATTGAGAGGGGCGCGGTTCTCGTTAACGATGCTCCGGCCACTAAAAAGCGCATACTTTTAGTGGGAGATCGCATAGACTATCGTATTTTGCCAAAACAACCGCTGGATCTGATTGCTGAACCTATTTCGCTGGACATACGCTTCGAGGATCAACACCTGATTGTGTTGTCTAAGCAACCGGGCTTAGTGTGCCACCCATCATACGGACATGAGACTGGCACGCTGGTAAACGCACTTATTGCGCACTGTGGTTATGCAAATCTGGCGCAACTTCAAGGTGAGGATAGACCGGGCATTGTGCATAGATTAGACCGTGACACATCAGGACTAATGCTTGTGGCAAAGACCGATGAGGTGGGAGCGATCTTACAAGAAGAGATACGTGTAAAGGCAGTAGACAGGCGCTACGTTGCCTTAGTGCACAATTATATAGCTCCCGATAACGGCTTGATCGATGCACCAATAGCGCGCGGCGGCGCTGATCGCCAACGCATGGTGGTATCTGATGCAGACAATGCAAAGTCCAGCGTGACAACATTTAATGTGCTGGAGAGATTTGAGGCCGGACGCTTTGATGACGGATACACGTTCATAGAATGCAAGCTTTTTACCGGCAGAACTCACCAAATACGTGTACATCTGGACTATATAGGGCACCCTTGTGTTGGCGATCCTTTATATGGGCAAAAGAATCGTCCAAAAGCCCAGTTGGGTTTAGAAAGGCAATTCTTGCACTCGTATCGATTGGAGTTTATCCATCCGGTAAGTGGAGAAGTAATGCTTTTCTTAGACAAGCTACCCAAAGACTTACGTGAATCCTATGATGCAATCGAGGGCGAGAGTATGAGTCAGACTGTTGTAGGAAAAGAGATACTACCGCTGCTATAAAACTAAACACTAACACAGCGCAACTGATAAGCAGCGCGTACCTTTGCCAAATGTGAATTCTTCGCTATAACCGCTTTCAGCGAATCCACAGGCAGCTTATAAGTATTGTTATTCTCGGAAATATGCATAGCAATCACCTGCTCGAGATTGTTGCACAGCAAGTTTTCTAAAACATCAGCTGCCTGAGCGTTGGATAGATGTCCTTTATCCGATGCAACACGCTGTTTAATAATGTAAGGATAGGGGCCTGTCTCCAGCATGCGCTTATCATGATTGCTCTCAAGAGCTAGTATGCGGCAGTCCTGAAGTGCTTCAAACGCAAGCGCAGTCATAATGCCGGTATCGGTAACATAGCCGATAACATCACTTGGGCTACGTGAGAAACGAAATCCATAAGATTCACTTGAGTCATGAGATGTAGGAAACGCCAATACTTCTACACCGGCAACATTAAGCTGATCAAGCCCACCAAGCTTTTTGATATCGCACAGCTTTTCGACATCGCTTAAAGCGACACTAGCATTTTTTATCGCATCACTAACATAAATATCCGGATGATGACCCAACTTGGCAAGACCCCTAAGCACCACACCTAAGCCTTTGGTATGGTCAGTGTGTTCGTGAGTGATTAAAATGCTTTCAATGCTTAGGGGATTAATCCCAACCTCCTCGCAGCGTGCAAAAAAATCGCGTTTACATATTCCGCAGTCGACAAGAAGTGATCTGCCGGTGTCGGTATCTTCTATGACTGTAGCGTTGCCTTTAGAGCCACTGGCAAAAACGTGCATGCGAAGCAAAGCATTCTTATGAGCATTAGCAGCCATTGATTTCCATTCTCTACCATTAGTTTTCTCGTTCTAGTATATTATCAGCTTACCTGTTTTAACGAAGCATGAATTAAAACCCAAACGAAGAAGGAAATATAGTGTCAACAATAATAGACATAATTAAAAGTGAGTTTAATCTATCTGCTGCTCAAGTGCAGTCCGTCATAAATCTTATAGACGAGGGCAATACAATTCCCTTTATTGCCAGGTACCGCAAAGAAGCAACCGGCGGAATTGACGATGTAGTACTGCGCGAGCTTGATGAGCGCCTTACTTATCTGCGTAATTTAGAGGCCAGAAAAGTCGAAGTTTTGGCCTCTATTGAGGAACAGGGAAAACTTACTGTTGAGCTTAAAGAAAAAATCGAAGCTGCAACCGTACTTCAGCGTGTTGAAGATCTATACAAGCCATACAAAAAGAAGCGAGCCACACGCGCATCAAAAGCTCGCGATGCTGGTCTTGAGCCATTAGCTTTGGTGATTTTTGCCCAACAGCCTATCGAGACAACCCTGCTTGAGCTTGCGGCAAAATACCAAACAAGTGATGGAGACTATGACAGAGCTGAGCTTGCCTTGCAAGGTGCACTGGATATCATCGCCGAAATGGTTTCGGATGACGCAGACCATACAGAGTTCTTGCGTAACTACACCAGGCGAAACGGTGTCATAGATTCACAGGCAAAAGACAGTGACGAAAAAACAGCTTATGAAATGTACTATGAGTATTTTGAAGCTATAAGCAAAATCCCAAATCATCGTGTACTTGCAATTAATCGCGGAGAAAAAGAGGGAAAGCTCAAAGTAAGTGTGCGTCTTGATGCTGAACTTGCCATAGAGCAATTAGAAAAACGAGTTATAAGGCATCACAGTCCATTTGAAAGTGAGCTGAAAACTTGTATCACGGATGCCTATAAGCGATTGATCGCTCCCTCGATAGAACGCGAGATGCGCTCAGAGCTTACCAACCGTGCCGAGACAGATGCCATAAAAGTATTTGCAAAAAACACCGAGAACCTATTGCAGCAGCGCCCGGTACGAAACGCCAGGATAATTGCAATTGACCCCGGATATCGCACCGGATGCAAAGTAGCTGTATTAGATGAGTACGGAAAACTGCTCGATTACACAACGGTGTATCCTACACCGCCAAGATCTGATGCAGCAGGAACTCAGGCAAAACTGGCAGAATACACAAAAAAACACCACATAAACGTGATTGTCATCGGAAACGGCACCGGAAGTCGCGAGACCGAAGAAGTTGTGGTGGATTTTATCCAAAAATCCAAAGAGTCTATCAAACATACGATAGTAAACGAAGCAGGAGCTTCCGTTTACTCGGCATCTAAGCTGGCGAGCGAAGAGTATCCCGAACTTGACGTTACAACGCGAGGGGCTATGAGTCTTGGCAGACGTCTGCAAGATCCATTGGCAGAACTCGTAAAGATACCACCTGAATCAATCGGTGTCGGACAATATCAGCATGACTTAAATCAGACTGAGCTTAAAACCGCACTTTCAAATGTTGTTGAAAATGTTGTTAACCGCGTTGGTGTTGATTTGAATACCGCAAGTGCCAGCCTGCTCAGTTATGTTGCAGGCATAAACGCTAATGTGTCCAAAAACATTGTGTCTTACAGAGATGAGAACGGTGCGTTTTCGGACAGAAAGCAACTCAAGAAAGTACCAAAACTGGGAGATAAAGCCTATCAGAACTGCGCCGGATTTTTACGCATAACCGATGGCAAGAATCCTTTGGATGCAACCAGTGTTCACCCGGAAAGCTATTCGGTTGCAGACGAACTTTTAAAGCGTATGAATGTTAAACCCCAAGATTTAAAAAAAGGCGGAATAAGTGAGGCCTCCAAATATATAGGCGAACTATCTACACTCGCAGCAGAGCTTGGGGTTGGTCTGCCAACCTTGCGAGACATTGTGTTGGAACTGGAAAAACCGGGACGTGACCCACGAGATGAAGCTCCGGAGGTGATATTTAACAGAGCCATTCAGACTTTTGATGATCTGGAAATTGGTATGGAGCTTCAAGGAACCGTGCGAAACGTTGTAGACTTTGGTGCCTTTGTCGATGTAGGTATGAAGCAAGATGGTTTAGTGCACATCTCAAAGATATCTGATCGCTTTATCAAACATCCAAGCGAGATCGTAAGTGTTGGCGACACAGTAACAGTGTGGATAATAGGAAAAGATGAAGATCGCGGCAAGATATCTTTAAGTCTGGTAAAAGGGGAGTGATTCGCACTATTTTTATTGTTATTCCTGCGCTTTTTTTCACTGTCGTTTTGGCGGGAATCTATAACCTCATAAATAGCAAAACCCACTCCGGCTTTCGAAGCGGGTTTTGCTGTAAACCAAAAAGTAGATAAGTAATGGAAGGAAGGGCTTGGTGAGGATCAGTAAGCCGTAAAACCACTTTTTGAAGTCATGCAGATCGGACAGGCCTTGATTGACTCGCCTTTGTGGATGTATCCACAAACAGGGCAGAGGTAATACTTGTCTTCATCAGGATTGTCGATATTGTTGTAAGCTTCCATGTAACGTTGGGCGTGTACGGATTCGGCAAGTTTAGCTTTTGCAAAAATCGCAGCTGCGTTATCTTCGCCTTCGGCGATCGCCGCTTTGATAAAAGCCGGGTACATGTCAGAGGTCTCATAGATCTCACCGCTGGCACCCAAGATCAAGTTGATGTCTGTGTCGTGGGTATCGACACTTGGTTCTTGTGGCTTTTGAGCGTTCGCATCTTTTTTCTTCAGTTCATTATATTCAAGTTCGATATGGATCTTCTCAGCTGCAGCCGTGGCTTCAAATAAACGAGCAATCTGACTGTAGCCGGCACTCTTAGCAGCTGCTGCAAAAGCCGTATACTTGGCGGTAGCACCGGTCTCACCGGTAATTGCCGACATTAGGTTTTCAGCTGTTGTTCCAACTTTTGTTTCGCTATCCAACACCATGTTAAAGTTTGTTGCAGTTTTATAATCGATCGCTTTTTTAGGATCGACCATTGCAGTTGTGGATGATGATTGATTTCCACCTGCGTCACTTCCACCGACGTTGCCGCCACCAGAGTTTGATGGGGTTGATGATGCGCATGCTGATAAAACGCCGGCACCGGCTATTGCCACAGCACCAACTGCCGCACTTTTGAGTAGCGTACGACGAGATAATTGTTTTTCGCTTGCTTTCATTTTTTGATTCTCCCTTTCGATAATACACAAAATGTGGTTCCTTCAAAACCATCCCATACAGGGTGTTTATAATTTACTACAGTTTCTATGAGAATTGGTTCTAGATTAGTAACATTTTGAAATAAACTTGACGGATATGCATAAAACACAGCACACATTAATATAACCTGTATATTGTTAGTGAAAAATGCATAATAATGAGAACTTACAGTATACAGTAATTGATAAAATAATTATAATTGCATATAAATATATCGAGCATAGCAGAAGTGCTAAGTATATAACATAAATTTTGGAGCTGAAAATGAAGTTTTGGTGCAAATATGAAACGCAGACGGTAATAATGCATATATTCGCATATTAATCTCTTCGCATAAAATGCAAAGCTTCTCAGTAGCCAAACATGGCTCTTGTGCTGCCAATGCCGTCAATGCCGCCAATCAACTTTATTGAGTCGACGTGGTGCCATTGCCAAGAGCTATTCATTGGCGTATTATCATGTCTGTCCTTTAAGAGCGGTACTGTGAGACCGACAAGGCGCAGAACTTAAGCGAATATGCTTGCCCGGAAGCTTAGCTTCTAAGTGGCGCATATATTATTAGTTATAGCCCTTGTCAGATTTTGGACAAGGGTATTTTTGTGCCTGGAGAATATGGATTCCCGCCGACGCGGCAGTGACAAGGGGGATGCGCTGGGTTAACCGAGGAGAGATGTGGCACCGGCAGAAGGATGCGCTGGGTTAACAGAAGAAGGCACGGGAGTCGTAGAGTATGTGCCGGAATGATAAATGGTGTAATTAGCGAGAAAAGAGGTGTTTGTGACTGGTTTGAAAACGCAAAGTGTTGTTATGGATGAAGACGCGATATCCAGAGCATTAACACGCATAACACACGAGATTCTTGAATCAAACAAGGGGGCTGAAAACATTGCTCTTGTTGGAATTGTTACAAGAGGAGATCTGCTTGCATCTGAGATAGCCAAAAAGATAGAACAGATCGAAGGCATAGCAGTGCCGGTTGGCTCACTCGACATCAGTTTTTACCGTGATGATGTCGCGCTACATATCAACCCTGAAGTACATACTACCAACATTCCTTTTTCGGTCGATGGCAAGACCATCATACTTGTAGACGACATCTTATTTACCGGACGCACAATCCGTGCAGCACTTGATGCCATAATGGATTACGGTCGTCCATCGGCCATACAACTTGCGGTACTTATTGATAGAGGGCATCGTGAGTTGCCGATACGTGCAGATTTTGTTGGCAAGAACGTGCCATCTTCAACGTCAGAACACGTGCGGTTTTTTGCGAAAGAATTCGATGGGCGCACGGCTGTAGAGATACTTAAGGCCGAGCCCGGCGAGCGCATAGGCGCGGCTCCACTAAACTCAAAGAGCAAAGCAAAAAATGAGGTGAAGAGCTGATGGGCGCGCTATCTACAGAACATGTACTGACCATTCAAGACCTAAGCAAAGATGACATCTATTTGATACTTGATACTGCGAGATCTTTCAAAGAGGTAAACGATAGAGCCATCAAAAAGCTTCCAACGCTCAGAGGTCGCACGATCATCAACTTCTTTCTTGAGCCTTCAACACGAACGCGTACTTCTTTTGAAATAGCAGCCAAACGCCTTTCTGCAGATGCGATTAACTTTTCGGCATCGGTATCTGCTACCACTAAAGGCGAGTCATTGGTAGACACTGCAAAGACACTTGATGCCATGGACTGCGATCTGGTGATAATCAGACATGCTTATGCCGGTTCTCCAAGAATACTTACCCAGCATATGCGGGCAAGTGTTATCAATGGAGGTGACGGAAAGCATCAGCACCCCACGCAAGCGTTGTTGGATTTACATACAATCCGTGAGCACTTTGGTCATATCGATGGGTTAAAAGTTGCTATAGTTGGCGACATCGCTCACTCCAGAGTGTTTGGCTCGTTGGCACCGGCCTTAAACATGCTTGGCGCGGAAGTTACAGCGATCGCTCCGGCCACACTTTTGCCGCCGCGACCGGATGTGCTTGGTGCTAAAGTATCTACCAACTTAGATGCCAATCTGGGCGATTATGATGTGGTGTACATGCTCCGCATTCAAAAAGAACGTATCGAGCTCTCACCTATCCCAAGTGTCAGAGAATACGCAACGTTTTACGGTCTCAACACCACTCGCATATCGAAGATGAAAGACGACGCGATAATCATGCATCCGGGTCCGATAAACAGGGGAGTAGAGCTTTCCTCAGCTGCCGCTGATACTGCTCGAAATCTTTTGCTATACCAGGTAAACGCCGGGGTCGCGGTTCGAATGGCTTTGATGTATCTATTATTAGGAGGTCAAGATGGCCCTATTGCTTAAAAACGCTTTATGCATTGACCCGGCAGTTTCACTTAATGCGGTAAAAGACATTCTTATCCGTGATGGTGAGATCGTGGAGATCGGAGATCCGGGAACCGTTGATTTGCCAAAAGGTATTAGCCGAGACCTTGAAGGAAAGATTTTGATACCCGGATTGGTGGACATGCATGTTCACCTACGTGATCCCGGTCTTGAGTATAAAGAGGACATTGAAAGTGGCGGTCGTGCCGCAGCAAAAGGTGGTTTTACCGCAGTACTTGCAATGCCAAATACCAAGCCTACTTGCGACAATGCATCCATAGCCAGAAATATGATCGAAAAGGCCTTAAACACCACGCGCACTCGTATATATGTAAGTGGAGCTATGACCGCAGGTCTTAAGGGCGAATCCATAACCGAGATGGGAGATATGGCTCGTGTCGGCGTGGTGGCCTTTACCGATGATGGGCGCGGTGTGCAAAATGACGCCATGATGCGTTTGGCAATGGAGTATGCCAAGACCTTTAATAAACCTGTGCTCAGCCACTGCCAAGTTGAGGATTTATCTGCCAAGGGATCGATAAACGAAGGTGCAACTTCAACACGACTCGGGTTGCAAGGTTGGCCTGCTGCGGCTGAAGAGATCCAGATCGCACGCGACATTGCTTTGTGCGAGCTCACCGGATGTTCGTTGCATATTCAACATATAAGCACAGCAAAAGGTGTCGAGCTAGTGGCGCAGGCAAAAGCTAATGGGTTGCCGGTCACTTGCGAGGTTACTCCTCACCACTTATTTCTGTCAGAAGAAGATATAGATGAGACATACAACACCAGCTTTAAGATGAACCCGCCGCTACGTACACGTGACGATATGTTAGCGCTTCAGCAGTATTTAGTGTCAGGTATGATAGATTGTGTAGCGACGGATCATGCTCCACATGCACCGCATGAAAAGGCTATGGAGTTTGAGTTGGCTCCGTTTGGCACAACAGGGCTGGAGACAGCTCTCCCACTTTTGATAACAGAGATGGTAAGCACAGGCAAACTGACTTGGGAATTGCTGGTAGAGCGTATGGCGCATGCGCCAAGATACATTTTGGGTTTGCCGCATGTAAAACTTGAGGTAGGTTGCACTGCTGATCTAACTGTAATTGACAAGCAAGCTATTTATGACGTTAGTGCTGAGAGCTTTGAATCAAAATCGCAAAACTCGGCATTCATAGGACGTAGATTAAAAGGATGTGCCAGCGATGTTTACGTTGCAGGTTATGCATCACTAGAAGACAGAGAGGTTGTAGGTTTATGAGCGATTTAAAAGCAGCTGTTCTGCTTTTGGAGGATGGAACATTCTTTGAGGGGCGTTCCTGCGGTGCAGATGGAACAAGTATTGGCGAGATATGCTTTAATACGACAGCGATAGGTTATCCTGAGGTGATAAGTGACCCGGGGTATAAAGGTCAGATTGTTGCTATGACTTATCCGCAAATTGGTAATTATGGGATCAATCTTGATGATTTGCAAAGTGGTAAACTTGCCTTGAGCGGACTGGTTGTGCGCGACTTATGCCAGACACCTTCCAACTTTAGAAGTGACATGGGTCTCAGCGAACTATTGATAAACAATGGCGTTGTAGCAATCGATAACATCGATACTCGTCAGCTGGTTACGCACATACGTGACAAAGGTGCCATGCAGGCAATAATCTCTGCAGAAGATATGGACAAAGCTTCTCTGATGGAAAAGCTGAATAATGCTTCTCCGCTTAACGAGCTTGATCTGGTAGAGGTGGTAAGCACTGAAGAAACATACAAGTTTGAGCTAGACGAAAGTGTCTACGGTGATCTTATTGAGCCTGGTGCAAAACCCAACTTAAATATTGTCGTGTATGACTTAGGCTGTAAGCGAAGCGTTCTGCGCGGTCTTGCTCGCGCAGGTTTTAACGCTGTGGTGGTACCGAGCAATACTTCTGCAAGCGATATCTTAGCTTTAGATGTGGATGCAGTTTTGTTCAGCAACGGACCGGGAAGTCCTGTACGTGCAAGCACTGCTATCGCTGTGGCATCTGAACTGGTCGGTAAACTTCCGCTGTTTGGTGTTGGGCTAGGTCATCAAATAATTGCGCTGGCAGCAGGTGGTTTGGTGGAGAAGTTGAAAGTTGGTCACCACG
>DBCW01000029.1:6272-13554 GCA_002293265.1 Eggerthellales bacterium UBA948 | reverse complement strand
GACGAATTGGCCGGGATGGTTGACTGGAAGGACGTCGACCGCTTCAGGGCAAACTCGCTCAATCCCGAGCGCCCGGTACAGCGCGGTACGGCGCAAAACCCGGACATCTTCTTCCAGGCTCGCGAGGCTTCGCAGCCTTACTACGATGCACTTCCGGCTGTCGTTGAAGAGTACATGCAAAAGGTCAGTGAGAAGACCGGCCGTCCTTATCACTTCTTTGACTACACCGGTGCCCCGGATGCCGAAAACGTGGTTGTGGCTATGGGGTCGGTCTGTGAGACCATCGAAGAGACTATGGAAAACATTTTGGCAGACAAAAAGATCGGTCTGCTAAAAGTTCGTCTGTATCGTCCGTTTGTATCTGAGGCATTTTTGGCAGCCTTGCCTGCAAGTGTTAAGCGTATCTGTGTGCTTGACCGTACCAAGGAGCCGGGCTCGCTGGGAGACCCGCTATATCTGGATGTCCGCTCGGTTTTCTACGGCAAAAAAGACGCTCCGGAAATCTACGGCGGACGTTACGGTCTGGGCTCAAAAGACACCACCCCCGGTCAGATCGTAGCTATTTTTGGGAACCTTGAGGCTGACACGCCAAAAGATCACTTCACCGTGGGTATCAATGACGATGTTAACTTTAGCTCACTTGACTACGATAAACAGCTTTCTTCCGAGCCGGAAGGTACCATCATGTGCAAGTTCTGGGGTCTTGGCTCAGACGGTACAGTTGGCGCCAACAAAACGGCGATCAAGATTATCGGTGAGCAGACCGATATGTACGCGCAAGGCTACTTTGCTTACGACTCCAAAAAGTCCGGCGGCGTTACCATCTCGCACTTACGCTTTGGCGAAAAGCCCATCAAGAGTACCTATCTCATCAACTCAGCTGACTACGTAGCCTGTCACAATCAGGCGTATGTGAACCAATACGACATGCTCAAAGACCTCAAAGAGGGTGGCGTATTTATGCTCAACACTTTCTGGAGCAAAGACGATCTGGAAGAAAAACTACCGGCTTTGGTAAAACGTCAGCTTGCCGAGAAGAAAGCCAGGTTCTACATTATGGACGGCTTTAGCATTGCCCGCGACATCGGTCTGGGCAATCGTATCAACATGGTCATGCAAGCAGCATTTTTTGCTCTCACAAATGTTATCCCTATTGATAAGGCTGTTGACTTCCTTAAAGACGGCATTGATAAAGCTTATGGTAAGAAGGGTCAAAAGATCCTGGATATGAACTATGCTGCCGTAGAAAAAGGCATCTCAGCCTTTGAGCAAGTAGATGTTCCTGCTGATTGGGCAAACGCCAAAGATGAAGCTGGAGCAGACTTAAACGTTCCGGCCTTTATCGAAGAAGTCTTAGTGCCGATGAACAGGCAAGAGGGCGATTCGCTTCCGGTATCGGCCTTTGTTGGTCGCGAGAATGGTGAGTTCCCCTCCGGAACCTCCGCATATGAAAAACGCGGCGTGGCAATTACTGTGCCTGAGTGGATCCCTGATGACTGCATCCAGTGCAACCAGTGCTCGTTTATCTGCCCGCACTCTGCAATTCGCCCGGCACTTCTCACCGATGAAGAGAAAGACGCTGCACCTGAAGGCTTTGTAACGCTGGAGGCTAAGGGTAAAGGCTTAGAGGGTTACCACTATCGCATGCAGGTATCTCCGCTGGATTGTATGGGCTGCGGCAACTGCGCCGACATCTGCCCGTCCAAGACCAAATCGCTTGTGATGACCAAAGAGGGTTGGAACAAGGCTGAGGAAGCTTGCTGGGACTACTTTACTACCATTCCGGTGCGTGACAACTTGGTAAGCAAAGACACCGTTAAGGGCAGCCAATTTGCCAAGCCATACTTTGAGTTCTCCGGAGCATGCTCGGGATGCGGAGAAACTCCTTACGTTAAGGTTATCACGCAGCTATTTGGCGATCGTATGCTTATTGCCAACGCTACAGGTTGTTCTTCCATTTATGGTGCGTCGGCTCCTTCGATGCCGTATTGTACCGATGAGAACGGTCGCGGTCCGGCATGGGCAAACTCGCTGTTTGAAGACAATGCTGAGTACGCTTTAGGAATGGCTGTTGCAAACCGTCAATATCGTGAGCGTTTGGACGATGCTGTTGGTGCAATCGCCGAGTCCGGTGATGCTTCGGCAGAGCTCAAAGCGGCTGCCAACAATTGGCTGGAGTTCAAAGACGATTCCGAGAAAACACGTCAAGTGTCCGATGAGCTTATCCGCGTTATCAAAACCGAAGACGGTGTTGGTGAGCTAGGCGCATTGCTTAAGGTTGTCACAGATTGCCAAGATTATCTGGTAAAGAAGAGTATCTGGGGCTTTGGTGGCGACGGTTGGGCTTACGACATTGGTTTTGGCGGTCTGGATCATGTGCTGGCATCCGGCGAAAATGTTAATCTGCTGGTTTTGGACACCGAGGTATATTCAAACACCGGTGGTCAGGCTTCTAAGGCTACCCCCGAGGCAGCTATTGCTAAGTTTGCGGCCTCCGGTAAAAAGATCAAGAAGAAGGATCTGGGCATGATTGCCATGTCTTATGGCTATGTCTACGTTGCCCAGGTTGGTATGGGCGCAAATAAGGCACAGTTCCTCAAAGCAATTCGAGAGGCCGAAGAATATGATGGACCATCTATCATCATCGCCTATTCTCCATGCATTAACCATGGCTTGCGTAAGGGCATGGGCAAGACTCAGGAGAACACCAAGGATGCTGTGGAGTGCGGATACTGGCATCTGTATCGCTATAATCCACTGCTTGCTAAAGAGGGCAAGAACCCATTTGTGCTGGATCAAAAGGAGCCCACAGGTGACTTCCGCGAGTTCATTATGGGTCAAACACGCTTCTCATCGTTGCTCAATGAGTTTCCGGACAGCGCCGAAGCTTTATTCCAGGCAACAGAAGCTGACGCTAAAGAGCGCTATGCTAACTACCAAAGGTTGGCGCAGTAGCAATGTCTTGAAACCGTCAACTTTAGCCGAGGTTTAAACTGCTATACTGGTTGGCGAAATTATGAGTGAATACAGCCCTCATGCAAATGCATGGGGGCTGTCTACAAAAAGGAGTTTAATTGATGGTTTCACGCACTCGTTCAGTTGTTCTTTGCGGATTGTCCATTGCTTTATTAGCGGTAGGAGCAGCAATTGTTGTGCCGCTAGGTCCGATACCTTTCACAGCACAAACATTGATGCTGTTCTTGATAATGCTCATACTCACACCAAAAGAGGCAGTTATTGCAGTGGCAGGGTACTTGGTTTTAGGAGCTATTGGTTTGCCGATATTTAGTGCTTTTAGGGGAGGCCCGGGAGTACTGCTTGGTCCCACCGGCGGGTTTTTGATCGGTTATGTAGTGGCAATGATCTTGGTGATGGTGCTGCGTAAGGTATTGCCGGCAAAGATATCTGATCCAAGTGTGGCAGGTTATAAAGCATATCTGGCACTTGATGTTGCTGCAATCATATTGGCAGCTGTAACCCTGCATGGCTTTGGTCTCGCATGGTTTTCATTCAGCACAGGCACAGACATTGTCGCTGCATTTACCATATGCACACTACCATTCATAATCCCGGATGCCATAAAAGCAGTAGCAGCTTTCTCATTCGCTCAACCCATCCGCATAGCCCTAGGCCGCGCCCCTCAGCGCAAGCAAAAAGCAGAACCGGTGTCATCACTGTAAACGCTTTTGTGCAAGGTATTCTTGCCCATCAGAATGACATTTTGAGTGGAGGGCGTAGCCCACAGTCGAAGAATCTAACCAAGCGCTTTTTGAAAGACAACTACTATTGTCGCTCAGAAAGCGCTTGGTTCTTTAAGCCCCGGCTTTCTTAACAGCACTTTCAAAGTAGCCAAACTTGAGTTTTGGCGCAACCACTGCACGCCAAGGCAGCAAGAAGGCACAAAAACAAACAATGCCTACACAAAACTTATAAATGATATATACTAATTAATAGAGGAAAAATGTATATCATAGATATTGTTTAAATCGGCACTTCTAATTATTCTTTAAATACCGCTTAGAGAAGGAGCCAATCCGGTTCTTCATTTTTTGCGGTCTGTGAAGGCATTCTAAACGACATCCAAGGTCATAACATTTACCTCTTACACGGCTGATCCACATATAGTTGGAACTGCCGTGTGAATCTTTATCGACATACCCTTGCTTCAAAGAAGGTATGTCAGATGTAAGAAAAGCGTAAGGGTGGGAGTTAAGGAGGACACTCGAGGAAAGCAATTATTTACGAGTTTCCGATTAAAGCTAAACAGCCGTCCACGCCGATAATCAATGAGGATAAAACCTCGCAAAGTTATTCGAGCTAAGGCTATTTACGCAAACAAGAAAAACTAGTCGCTAGAGGGGGACTAACTTATGAGTAAAACAAAACGATTAATTAGCTGGCTTGCAGCGGTGTTATTGATTTTTACAATGATGCCAATAACCGCATTTGGTGCACCTGACGCGCAGGCCGGCAAAGGCAAATTTGTTAATGCCTTTGAGATAAACAATGCCGGCATAAGTGCGATTTCGGTTGCCGGTAAAAGCATTGATATCGAGTGGAGCAGTGACGAGGCCGGCACACTTGTGCATGCCTGGGATACCAATCACTCTGATGCCCAACGCTTTAGCTTTATCCCTATGGAGATGGACGGCAACGGCCGCCAGTATTACAGCATTATGAGCGTATGCTCGGGACTTAACCTTGATGTAATGTGGGGTGATGTATCTGCCGGAAATCTTATTCAACAATGGTATCCAAATGGTACAGATGCCCAACTCTTCTCCGTACAAATTAACCCTAATGGTGGATACTGGATCTCGCCAAAAGAGTCAGATCTGGTATTTGACTTGCAATGGGGAATTGTTGAAAACGGAACAAATATCCAACTATGGGACAAAAATGACACTGTAGCCCAACAGTTTATGATCGATTTCATCAGACCAACTCTTCCTGACGGTATCTACACTTTCTCTCCAAATAACTCAGAGCTATTGCTTGACGCTCAATGGGCAGGAACCGAGAACGGTACCAATGTTTGGCTACATGATGCAAACGGTACTCCGGCTCAAGAGTTCATGATTTCTTTTGATTACAACAACGGTTACTACAACATCACCAACGTCGCATCAGGTCTGGCGCTTGATGTTGAGTGGGGATCAGTTGCCTCAGGAACTAACGTTCACTTATGGGAGCGCAATGGCTCTCATGCTCAAAACTGGGCAATTGTAGCCGGCGAGATGAGTTCGTTTACGCTTTACAGCGCCATAGGCGGCAACGTATTAGACGCTCAATGGGGCGGCACAGAAGCTGAAACCAATGTTTGGGTACATGAGCCAAATGGTACAGCAGCGCAAAGCTGGGGCATCACTCTCAAGCCTGAGCCAATCGCGCTGAGCATCTATGATCAAGTGGGCGAAAACGAACGCGTTCTTAAAGCCGATTACTCGATGAGCGAGTTAACCGCTCTTTCATCAAGTGGTTTTTTGGGATATATCACAAGTGGTAGTGGAGACATGGCTGATGAGTGGCGCTACTTTGGCACCAATAGCTATGTGACCATAGAAAACCTTTTATCTTCAGCGTATGGAGCAACGGTTCCTATCGCTAATGAGGATGCAATACGTATCTCAGCAGGGGAGTCAAGTCCGAATGGAGGAGTATTTCAGGAGTTAAGCGGTGAAGTATACAACGCCGCCACACAGTGGTTTCCGGCAACCAAGCCCGGAACGCTGATTGAAGGCGCTGATATTGCAAATGCCGAAACTGTTCTTCCGGTACTATCATTTTCAACAATACTGGCTGCCCCAATCACAACAACCGCCGGTGCAGATTTGATGAGTGCAGACTGGTCTACCGCAACCGCTTCAACTGCTCCGCAATTCTTAATTGGACTTTCACAAGAAGCTTATCTGAGCGGCAACGCTGAGGCGGCATCAATGAACAGATTCACATCATATGTTGATGAAATAACCATCAAGCATCCCGAGCCCCCGGCACCTATCGTATTTAGCGTATCTGCCGAGATAGGTAACGGCGATGCAGAAGAGAAGAGAACCTTTACTGCAGAAGAGCTTGCTGCAGTGGCAATGACAAACCCGATCGGATTTTTGCAATCAGGCGATCCAACGTGGACAACTTTTGCAACCGGTAACTATGTGACCATTGACGCTTTGGTGGCAGCTGCGGGCGAAAACTTTGCCGCTGGCGACTCCATAACAGTGATAAATGCTGATGGCACGGCAAGCAAGACTTACAACTATGAGCAAGTACAAGACTCTTCAAACTTTTTTCCTAATGCCACACCAACTGATCATTTCAGTACTGCTGACGCTGTGACAGTAGGCAGCGTTATCGCGCTTGACTATGTACAATCATCAGGTTTTGATACAGCCGGTGCAGTGGTGAGCAACATAGCCAACTACCCGCTATTTGATCAAAAACACTTTTTCATAGGTGCATCTGAGCCTGACTACGTACAGGGCAACCTGGGAGCAGATCGCCTCTTGGCAGATCCTGCTCAACTGGTAATCACGCATCCGGAACCGGAAGAAAAAATACTCATCATTAATTCACAATCCGGCGTAGATGGCACTCCTACTGATGGCGTAGGTTTTTCAGAGGCAGAGCTTAATGCTATGACTGTTTCTGAGCCAAAAATGGCTTACCTGCAATCCGGTAATCCTGATGAGAATCCTGACTGGAGAATTTGGGGAACCAATAACTACGTAGATGTTATGGACTTGATTACAGCAGCTGGTGAGACGTTTACAGCCGGTGATTCGATCACAATTTCGTCGATGTCAGATGATCCTGTGACTTTTACATACGATCAGTTTATGGCAGCCGGTAATTTCTATCCTGCTGCCACTTCTTATGAGCACGCAGACGCAACCGGTGCGGTTAGTGTAGCTCCGGTTATTGCTATGAGTTACCTTTCTGCATCACCTTTTACTTCCAGCGCTGAGTTTCTAGAAACTGTAGGCGTGGAAACTGTATGGGGACACTGCTTCTTAATTGGTGCATCAGAAGCTGATTACCTGGCAGGCACACTTGGAGCTGAGCGATTGGTCGAATACGCTTCATTAATCACGATCACTCACCCATAACCAATGGTAGGGTAATTAGAACCCAGACTAAATGGTTATAGATTGCTAGATCTAAAAACCTAGCACATTAAAGATAAGGTGCCGAGAACAATCTCGACACCTTATCTTTTTGGAAAAATGTGGAGAGGGGTAAATTAGTGTTTAGAGCAGTTGTGTCATTCCCGCTCTCTCCCTGT
>DBCW01000029.1:4686-6252 GCA_002293265.1 Eggerthellales bacterium UBA948 | reverse complement strand
GAATGACAGGGAGTTTTGAGCGAATATCGATGTGATGCGGAATGACACCTCTGCGCTAAACACAAGTTTATTTCGCAAGGTATACAAACTATTACAATGTCTTGAATCTCATTGACTTTATTAAAATGTGGGGGTTACACTGAGCCAGTTTTATTACGCGCTATAACAGTGCAATAGGGACGGAGAAATGGGAAGTTATGTACGCATATATGGGGAAGACCACTCAGCAAAGAAACAGCACCTCTTTGATGGAAAAATCTAACAATACTATTGCAGTGCCTTTCGAGGCAATAGATCGAGTGCGCAAACTGATGGCGCTCGCTTTAGCTATAACAGTGCTGTTGATCTTGGCAATAGCAATACTGCCGACTACTGCTCACGGTGCAACAGTTGAAAAGATTAGTATTGGCTCAACAGTCAGCAAGGTAAAATGTCAATCGGGAAGCGGAGTGCAGCAATATCACTTCACTCTCACTCAGAGCAGCAACTTGATGATCACGATCAAACACCCCACCACTAAGACTGACGAGAATTTTCTTAGCGTTCGTTTAACAGATGGAGCAAACTATCTGACCCAAATTGACACCAAAAACATCAAGGGTAACGGCAATGTAAACGGTTATCTTGCAGTGCCTTCAGCATTTGGCAGCTCAAAGATCATGTACAAAGACATTCCTGCCGGTGGACCGTATTTTATCGAGATAACTACAAACTCACGTATTCGCACAAGCATTTCTGACCAATATTTTACAAACATTGGCTTTAAAAAGAATTCGTTCTATACGTTAAGCACGACAAGTAAATTTTCTGTTGCGGAAGCTACTATTAAAGTTGGCAAAGCAAAAACATACACCGGCAAAGCTATCAAAGCTAAACCCACAGTTACTCTTTACGATAAAGAGCTGGTGCTAAATAAAGACTACAAGTTGGTAAATTACAAGAACAACGTAAAAATGGGCAAAGCTCAGGTGACGGTTAAGGGCATAGGTAATTATTCGGGGTCAAAAAAGATAAGCTTCACAATTGCTCCATCAAAAGTGCTCATCTCTAAACCCGTGGCCGGCGATAACAAGATCAACATAAAGTGGAAGACCAAAAGCGGAATCTCCGGATACGAAGTGCGTTATCGCGATGGCTACCAAACCTTTGATTTTACGCAATTCAAAAATGTGACACGCTGGAATACCTGGAGCAAGTCTGTCACGGTAAGCAAAACAGCTACGAGCAAGTCAATTGTTGCAAAAGACAAAACTAAGTATCAGGTACAAGTGCGCGCATATAAGACAATTGACGGCAAACGCTACTATGGAGCATGGAGCAGCATAAAGACTCTAACGACCAAGTGAGTAGCAGCACCAAAAATCACTATATATGTGTTGGGCAGCTACAAGCTATAACCGGACGCATATAGCTCGCTCAACACATTTACTTCGGCAAAAAATTCTGCCGATCTGATGGGTAAAAGGTAGTTGCAAGTCTGAAATTTCGTTGTATACTCTAAGTAACCTCATTCTTGAGACCGGTTCATTCGATGGACCGACATGCGTGAATAGGGAGCCCAGATAC
>DBCW01000029.1:0-4667 GCA_002293265.1 Eggerthellales bacterium UBA948 | reverse complement strand
TTTTGAGGTGGGTTCATCCTTCCGGCTTGAGGATGAGGGCTAAAGCAGTCGCCTCCGTTTTTTCGGAGGCGTCTCCTGTGTAAGGGGTTATATGCAAAACCAAAACACAAGCAATTAATCGGCACTTCCTTTACAATTAACCCATGAAAAATCTGTTCACACCAATTGAAACAAACGCACTCAACAGCGTTGCACCTTTGGCTGTGCGCATGCGCCCACGCACCCTTGATGAGCTTGTCGGACAACTTGAGGTATTAGGCGTTGGCACGTGGCTGAGAAACTCCATAGAGACAGACTCGCTATCGTCCATCATTCTTTTTGGTCCTGCGGGAACAGGAAAGACAACTTTGGCGCAAATAATTGCCAGAGCAACCAAGGCACACTTTACAGAGGTCTCAGCAATTTCCGGCGGCGTGAGCGACCTCAGACGTGTAATTGATGAGGCAAAAAACCGCCTGACTATGCAAAACATGCGCACGATACTTTTTGTGGATGAGATCCATCGCTTCTCAAGGTCGCAGCAAGATGCCTTGCTGCATGCCGTGGAAGACCGCATCGTCATCCTTATTGGCGCGACAACAGAAAATCCTTTCTTCGAAGTGAACAGCGCCTTGATATCACGTTCTCGTGTGATCGAATTCAAGACGCTTACACCGCAAAACATCGAAGATATCACACTGAGAGCTGTAGATGATGAGCGCGGACTGGCGGGCAAGTTTGTTTTAAGCGAGGCAGCACTCAAAGCCATAACAACCTTAGCCGGAGGAGACGCACGCACTGCGCTTACAACTTTGGAGTTGGCAGCAGAAGTTGCCAGAGAAAAAGACAAGCTCACGGATGAGGAGCTAACCGAGTTCAACCTCAACAAAAAAGGCTCCAAAAAAGGCTCTAAAAAAGCCCCGACAAAAGCATTAGATGAAACACAAGGCGGCGACACTCACAGCGATGCTCGCTATATCTCCACATCTGCTGTGCTTGAGGCCTCTCCACGGAGGGCGCTTCCGTATGATAAGAAAGGTGACACACACTACGACGTGATATCTGCGTTCATCAAATCGATGCGCGGAAGTGACCCTGATGCCGCAGTGTATTGGCTGGCACGCATGATAGAAGGTGGGGAAGACCCAAAGTTTATTGCGCGCAGGATTATGATCTTTGCCAGCGAAGATGTGGGTAACGCTGATCCGCAAGCTTTGCTTATCGCCCATGCAGCTTTTAAGGCCACAGAGTCCATCGGTTATCCCGAGTGTCAGCTAAACCTCTCTCAAGCAGCAATTTATATGGCTCTGGCGCCAAAATCCAACAGTGCTACATCGGCAATATTTAGTGCCTTGTCGGAGGTGCGCAACGGCCCGGCAAGGGCGGTGCCAAACCATTTACGCGATCGCCATCGTCCGGGGTCTGAGGAGTACGGTGCTTATCAATATCCGCACATTGACCCGCGAGGTTGGGTGGATCAACAGTATCTACCGGATGGTCTAAAGCGCGGTGTTTTTTATAATCCGGGTGAACGAGGGTGGGAATCATACCGCTCAGAAGCAACAAAACGCGATCGAAAGACAGATGAGTGAAGCAAAAAGCCTTGTTTCTGCTATCATATTTTGATCAGGTTATTCGAAAGAGGGATGGATTATGACCGAAGAGCTTTTGACAATGATACTTATTGGGGTGGCAATAGTCCTTCTATTTGTATTGATTATCGTAGCCATAGAGATTATCAGAACAGTACGTAAAGTGAGAATATCACTAAATGAGCTGATGCCTTCAGTAAACGAAGCTGTTACCAAGGTAAATACCGTGATCGCAACGCTTGAGCCGTCACTCAAGCGCGTAGATCCTTTGCTGGAGCGCGCATCGCTCACGGTGGATGCAGTAAATCTGGAGATTATGCGCGTAGATCAGATACTTGCTGACCTGTCGGATGTAACAGATGTCGCAAGTGGAGCCGTCAAAAAGGTGTCCGGAATCACAGAGGCACCTCTCAATTTGCTTACCAGTGCTACAGACAAGATTCGCAACGTCATAGGCGACAAGAAAGCTGAGCGACGCCACGCAAAGGAAAGTGATGGCGTGCAAGACATTGTCGAAGAAGATGACAAAGAAGAAAATGTGGAGGATCTCAAGACAAATTATGCTCCACAGTCATCTCCCGATTCAAGTGCTCAAAGCGAGCAGGCACCCGAAGCGGCTCCGATGAAATCCGCTCAAACGCAAATTCCGACAACTCAAGCTTCGCCGATAAATACACAATCAGCTGCATCTGCTCTCGATCCCGGGCTGCAAGCTCAGGTAGCTGCAAATATGTCGGCACAAACGGCTGCCCAGCAAACTCAAGCAGCTGTAAGTCAAGCGGCAGAGATACCGCAGCAGGCACAAGCAGCTCAAGTAACTCAACAAGCAAGCGAGGTTGTAAAGACTGTGGCTGAGCCCGTGCAGTACCAACCGGAGTCGCTAACATCTCAGGTGGATGCCAATCAGGCATCGCAAGTTGTAGCCTCTGTAAGTGCAGGCGTTTCGAACACTACGAACGCGCCATCAGCGGCTGATGCTTCGAATGCGTCGCAGCAGCAAGCACAACACGTGCAAGCCCAAGACACAGCCCGGACACCGGCAGAGACAACAAACCAAGCCCGCAAAGAAGTGAAACCGCCGTCAGGCATGTCTTCTTCTCCACCACCAACATTTCGCAAGAAATAACTGTAAGAATAGAGTAAAAGCAGCGAGAACTAATGTCTAATAGAATTGCAGATGATCAAAATGAAAGGGCATCTCGCCTGATTCGCCTAAAGAGTATCTTTTATATTGTATGGGCAACCATAGGCATAATTTTACTTGTGGTTGCTGCTGTTTATGCGCTTGGCAAGGTTGGCACTGCTTTGGTCATCATAGGACTTGCGGCATTTATAGTTTTTATCTTACGCTTTCCGGTTTCATGGCTAGAGCGTCGTAAGGTGCCACGACCTTTGGGTACGTTAATCGCATATGTTGGTGGATTTTTGCTCATCACCTTAGTTCTATTGCTTTTTATCCCCATTATTTGGCAGCAGACCATAGGTTTGATTCGTATGATTCCCGAGTATATGACGCAGGCAACAAGTGCTTTTAACTCGCTTTATACTCAATATGGTTATTTGTTGGAGAACAGCACTATCCATGAACTTGTTAATTCCGTCACGTCATCGCTATCGGCTTGGGCAGCCAGCTTGGTGTCGCAGGCAGGACGAGGTGCCATTGATCTTGGCACCGGTGTCGTGACAAGCATTATCGTATTTACCGTGTCGCTTATCGTTGGTTTTTGGATACTAATGGATCTGCCTAAGATCGGTCGTGAGCTGCGTATTGTTATTGGTCCAAAGCGCGAAGATACCGTGATGTTTGTGACTACGACCTTGTCTAACGCTTTTGGCGGTTACTTGCGTGGCATGACTGTGTGCGCGATGTGCACAGGCACCATCGCCGGTATCGGGTTTTATATCATTGGTCTGCCATATCCGGCGGTGCTTGGCATGCTAACCGGGCTGCTCAACTTTATCCCTTATGTTGGTCCTTGGCTGGCCGGTTTTATTGCGGCTATGATCGGGCTTTTTGTAACTCCCGTCACTGCGCTATTGTCAATACTGATAACAGTTATTGCTCAACAGATCGTCGATAATTTCATCTATCCGCGCGTGATGTCTTCGGCCGTTAAACTTCATCCGGCAATCGTTTTGGTAGGAGTGTTCACCGGAGGAGCAATTGGAGGTATAATCGGCCTCATAGCAGCAGTTCCGCTGCTGGCATCTGCTAAGATCATATTTGTACATTTCTTTGAGGCTAAAACCGGACGTGAGCTTATGAGCGATAACGGAGCACTTTTTAAGAGCTCGCCAAACGCACGATATGCCACCAAGGACAAAGCTTTTAGTGATGCATTTAGAAAGAAAGTAAAACCAAAACAGAGTAATGATGAGCAAGAAGTGACGAGAGAAAGTAAGAACAAACGTGAAGAGTAGCGAACTTAGAGAAAAGTATCTAGCTTTTTTTGAGGCCAAGGGATGCAAACGTTGGCCTTCTTCGTCTTTGGTACCGGACGATCCATCAATGTTGCTGACAAGTGCAGGTATGGTTCAGTTCAAACCGTACTTCTTGCAGCAAAAGCAACTGCCAAAGCCATATGTAGGAACTGTGAGCGTGCAAAAGTGTGTCCGCACCACCGATATTGACATAATCGGCACCACAGGCAGACATCTGAGCTTTTTTGAGATGCTCGGCAACTTTAGTTTTGGTGATTACTTTAAAAAAGAGATGTGTGCCTGGGCTTATGAGTTCTCTACAGAGGTATTAGGTTTTGATCCTGAGCGCCTTTATTACTCTGTATATATAGAGGATGATGAGACAGTAGAGATTTGGAAATCTATCGGCATTGACGAGAAGCGCATAGTGCGACTTGGTGCCGAGGACAATTTTTGGACAGCCGGACCAACCGGGCCTTGCGGTCCGTGTTCGGAGCTATATTATGACTACGGGCCGGAGTTTGGCTGCGATAATCCTGATTGCGGACCGGGCTGCGATTGTGATCGCTATGTAGAGTTTTGGAACTGCGTCTTTACACAGTTCGACCGTCAAGAAGACGGCACTTTAGTTCCGCTGCCAAGAAAAAACATCGATACCGGCATGGGCCTGGAGCG
>DBCW01000050.1 GCA_002293265.1 Eggerthellales bacterium UBA948 | reverse complement strand
CTGTAAGTGACCCACCACAATTACTGTATGTGGGCTTTTGAATTACTGCCAGTGGGGAACTTCATTGGTGAATGTATCTATTAACTGCTAAAGATGTCAACCTCAGATCACATTGGCAAGTGTTGATAGTTGTTACCACTATCGTTCCAGCAACACATTCCCATGTTATTTCTCATCTCGGTAGCACATCTATACATAAATGCAATGAGATTATTAGAAAACAAAATAACTAAGTAGTAGATAAGAGTGAATTTTATATGAGCTATACGTAAAATAATCAACAGTAGTTGCATATGGCGCTTATGAAAGATAGGGTGGTTAATCATGGTTACAAGAAGCAATAAAACGACAATTAGAGTAATTGCAGAGTTTTGGTCGAAGCATGTTGAAGAGAGTGATTTGAGTATTGATTGGGGAGATGCTGACGAGTTTTGTTGGCGATGTGGATGTAAGAGGGATTTGCAAAGATGCTCGCCTAGATCTAACACTTGAATGCGTTCGCAGATATTACGCACAGATTGAAAGTCCATTGACCGGCACTTTTGTTCGCTATAATGACTTCTTCAGATTGTTTAAAACATTTCCCGGGTTTATTGATTTCTTTTTATTTCAAGACTGGGTTGACAATAACTATTCCGCTGTAAAGATTGCACCACCTTTTGATGGTTTTATGTCTTCTCCAGTGCCAAAAACCTTGCAAGAGTATTTAGCGTATCGAGAATCTATAATGGAACTGCTGAGAAAAAGAAATCAGCGTATCGCTGAAACTTGTTCCTAGGCTAACTTAATAATATCCATAAAATGAGTTAATCAGGGGTTTGACTCTTGGTAAAACGTGTCAGACCAAGTGCGCAACTGCTCTTATTCATCTAGGAGAGAGTAGGCATAAATGTTTCTTTTTGAGCGCACAGAGTGCTGTATCAGACAGGTAAAAGTGGTAAGTACGTAAGTTTTCGTCGCCTTATAACAGGCTGCTACTGAGTAGTTCTGCAACAGCTTCTTGGAGTCGAGGCACGCTTTGAGATGCAATATCCAAAACTACATCTGGATCAACTGTTTCGTAATGGTAGTTGGTTGAATAATTTTCTCATCCATAAAGCAAAACACCTTCGTCATATCTGCGCACAAGAAAGGCACGGCCATCATCACAGTTAAAGCTGGAGGTAAGTCTAAAACCTTTAGAGTTACCGTAAAGTGATTGCTTGAGGCAAGAGTTTGGATTTCATAAACAAGCTTGTTTTAGTAATGGCTGGTTGACAGCAAGTTGGCGATATGGAGATTAGGAATCAAGTCTATTGGTGGAGTAAATTGCTCTCTGATGATACCATTCCTGAACGGAACCGCCTAAGACCTTCTGTTGTGGTAGCAACTCAGAAAGAAAACAAAGACAACAGCTAAGGGATGCATCAAAAGTCTTTTGGCGAAAGATTTCTTTATCTCTTCACATAGTGCTAACTGTTTATTATGGATTCCCGCTTTCGCGAGAATGACAATCTGAGCTATGCCTATACTTTTGATGCAGCCCCATAACAAAGAATCGATTATAGAACAGTTAACAGTTTTGATAGCTGTTCCTGTTTGCGGTGCAATACTTGCACTTCTTGCTGGCGCAGCGCCTCGAGTTGCTGTAGAGCAATGATACGATCCTCAAGTACTTGCTTTGGAGGCGTATCTTCCCAGTCAAACCAATTAATCTCGCTCTCTATTTCAGCTATGATCTTTTCGTATTCCATGTCGTCACCTTAGTTTCGCTATATTTATAGGCATTGCATGAAAAACAGCACGTTTACTTGCGCAATAAATTACTTCAATTGCCTGTCCAGTTTGATCGAATACAAAAACCATTATTGCTTCAGAATTCCTGTGACTTTTCGAGAGAAAGGGATTTGCTATGACATCCAGAATTACATCCTTTTCAACACCGTGTTAAAACGCGCTGGTGGTGAAAGAAAATGACAATCCTTCTATCATATCTTTCCTCCTTTCTGGGTTTTAAAGCTTACCACATGAATAAGGCTATATAAACTGTATCGGAGTTCACCTTTTGATATGCATGTTGTTTGTAACACAGCCAAGAGATGATCCGCATGCCGGCATGAATACTGATAAATCAAGACATAGACCTAGCGCGATTTGATGTTTTAACACAGTTTCTGTTGAGTTTAATGCGTTTCTAAAGATGCCTGACTTTCAATTAAGGCAGATTTGCCATAATTGAAAAAACTGTTCTAATCCCCAAACCGATAGCCCACGCGCCATACTGTTTGCACGTATTTTGGGTGCGAGGGGTCTTCCTCGATCTTTTCTCTTATGTGACGGATGAAAACGGCGATGCCTGATGAGTCTTCGATGTATTCTTTACCCCAGACTTCGGCAATTAGACGCTCTCGGGTAAATACCTCGCCCGGGTGTTGGGCTAGCAACAGCAGGATGTGAAACTCTTTGCCGGTAAGTTCAACCTGCTTGCCTTTTACCAGCACCTTGTGGCGCTTTACATCAAGCTCGATGTCGCCGTGGCAAACGTAATCCAGCTGCTTGCTTTCAACCCTCTTTTCGCGGCGAAACGATGCTTCAATACGCAGAGCTAACTCCTCCGGATTAAAGGGTTTAACCAGGTAGTCGTCACCACCGGCTTTAAAGCCCATGCTTTTGTCAACGATATCGCCTTTGGCTGAAAGGAAGATAATCGGCACCAAGCAACCTCGCTCACGTAGCTCGCGGCAGGTGCTGAAACCGTCAAGTTTGGGCATCATCACATCCAGCAAAATGAGGTCGGGCTTTTGCTCTTCGTAGCTTTTTAGCAGTTCAAGACCATCACTGACGTAAACAAACTCGTAGCCCGCATCAATCACAATGTCTTCGATAAGCGTTTGCATGCTTAGCTCATCATCTGCAAGCATAATTTTCACTGTAGGCTACCTTTCTGCTTTTCAATTGGCAATAATACGGTAAAGGTGCTTCCCTGTTTGCTGACGCTTTGCACGCCTATCGTGCCGCCGTGCAGCTCCACAAGTTCCTTAACAACTGCAAGCCCCAGACCGGTACCTTTGTAGCGTCTGTAGGCTGATTGACTATCTTGCTTAAACTTCTCAAATATCTGCCCGAGGTTTTCTTGGACTATACCCATGCCATCGTCACATACCTCTATGGCCACATAGTCTTTGCCGCCAACAAGCGGTTTTCCGATTATTAAGCTGTGTTGCTTAATAATGTTGATCACGGCGGTCTTGCTGTCTCGCTCGATAAAATATGCGCGAATGGAAACTATACCGCAACGGTGTGTATACTTTACCGAATTAGTTACGAGATTTTCCACAATCCTTCGAAGCTTTTCCCAGTCAGCCTTAAACACCGGCACCGAGCTTTCGACCGAGTAATTAATGTCGATACCTTTCTTTTCGGCAAGTGGGTTAACTGTTCGCTCTACCATGCCAAAGATATCTACCAAGTCTACTTGCTCAATGCTCAGCTCTGTGTTGCCGGCTTCTAAGCGTGACATCTCCAAGATGTTATTAACAATGTTGAGGAGGATCTGTCCGTTGATTTTGATCTCATTAACGGTATGTAGGTCTTTGGCGCTTTTTTCGCCGGTAGTTCTTTCCCACATCTCGGCAAAAGCAATGATGGATGTGAGTGGGGTTCTTAGCTCGTGACTCATGGTGGCCAAGTATTCGGATTTATACTCGCTGTCTTTTTGCAGCTTTTCGTTGATGATTTCCAATTGGTGCTTGCGGTAGTCCAGCTCTTTGTTTGCCTCTTCAAGTTGTAGCGTGCGCTCAGACACTTTGCTTTCCAGCTCCCCGTAAAATCCGGAAAGCTCGTTAGCCATAGTGCTGATATGCAACGAGAGATCGCTAATCTCGTCGCGGTATCCTATGCCTGAAACATCAACGTCAAAGTCGCCTTTTTCAATTTGCTGGGCGACGCTTTCTAACTTAGCTAGGGGACGGGTCACAAGTTTTGAGACTGCAATGAAAACTGCCGCTAAGCACAGTACCAACAGCAAGCCTAAGAGCAGCGCTTGTTGGGTGATGTTGTTTTGCAGGCCATTTAGATAGGTGTCCACAGGCATAACGATACTTACGGCACCGGCAACATCGCCAATCTTCATGCCTTCTTTGGGGTAGCCAAAAATATCTAGCTCGCCTACAGGGTCGCCGTGGCACTTGAGACATGAATCGGTAATGTAGAGCGATTTTACGTACCTGAACGCTTCTTCGCCTTCAAACTCCGTTAGTGCATAATGCTCTCTGACCTCCGGGTTGTTGTTAAATCTTTCCAGCGCGGTGATTTCAAACTCATCCGGAGCATCGGCCTTGCGGCGCGTTTTAAGATTGGTATATTGAATTTTGTAATCGGTCTCTGTGCTAAAGAGCATGCACACCGATTTTGCCGCTACCACACAGTAAAGCCCTTTAAAATCCTCTTCGCCGTCAGAGTCGGTGTTTATCCTAGTCTCGTTGATCTCCATAAAAGTCCAAAACGCATCCAGCTCTTGAGAAAGTATTTGTGCCTTCTCCAACATCTCCGCTTCTGCTTGTCTTAGCTGCATATTTTGTGTGGAGAAGATGTTCACTACAAGCATCACTGCCACGATGCCTATCAACAAGATGATGAACTTTAATCTCAGACCGATGCGTTTCATCAGCGTCCAATCGCCAGATACGAACACGTGGGCTTATAAGAACAGGCGAGGGGCAACGCCACAAGTGTTCATTGTGGCGTTGCCCCATCTGCTTACATTTTACTTCACTCGGCAAAGTGTGTGAGGGGCTCTTTGCCGTTTTACGTAACTTTAGCGCTAGTTAGCTGCTAGCTGGTTTTGACCTGACCGTATTTTGCGGGATTTCCCTTAATCTTAGGGTCAGCCTTGATCACAATGTTGGGAGCGATATCCATATCCGGGTCAGAAACAAAGTCTGCTCCATCCATGGCTTTGAGCTCCTCCATATCGCCTATCTCTAAATTGGCTCCGGGGCATGCCTCTACGCAAGCTGGCTTTTCGCCGCGTAGTTGGCGGTCAACGCACATGTCACATTTGTGGGTCTTGCCTTCCTCGTCATAATAGTTTGGCGATCCGTAAGGGCATTCTCTAACACAGGTTTGACAGCCAATGCACATGTCGTGGCGCTGGCGCACGATGCCGTCTTCCAACTTTTCGTAAGCACCAACCGGACAAACAGCTAAACACACGGGATTATCGCAGTGATTGCACGACATCGACATAAAGGAGTAAGTCTTAGGGTCGTCAACTAAAATCTCTGTGACGTTTCGCAGATAAGTAACGCTGTTTCCGGGAAGTTTATCGGTAATGCAGGCTACGCTGCAAGTCATGCACCCATAACAATCTTTGTTGTTGAAGAAAAAACCTTTTGCCATGATCCTAACCCTTCTTTATCTCGGCAAGCGTCTCGTTGCAGCAGTGCTCTCCTGAGATGATGCCTACGCTGTCATTTGTCACATAACTGCTCGAGCCGCCTTGCTGCTCCCACCAGCCATTTTCTGCAACTATGACTCCCGGGATCACATTTTCTGTAACGATTGCTTTTGCCTTGTGCTCGCCGCGATCGTTGTAGACCACAACCGAGTCGCCATCTGCAATGGAGCGTGCGCTTGCATCTTTGGGATTAACCATCACACAAGCGTGGTTGCGATTGACGTTTTCCATCATCGCCAGCGCGCCAAATGTTCCGTGCACACAGCTCCTCAGTTTGCGCTGAACAACCGCAAGTGGGTATTTGGCATCAAGCCCGGACGAGCCGCCAACAGTCTCAGCACCTTTGTAGTACGACGGCACCGGTTTAACGCCCTTGCTTGCCCAGCCCGCTTGATATATCTCAGCCTTTTTGGTCTCGGTATAAAACTCACCATCTTGATAAGGGATAAAGTCCTTTGGATAAGCGTCGATGGCGTGCTCTTTTTTGAGCTGGTCGTATGTGAACTCAGTGCCCTCTAAGGCTTTGCGGATGTAGTATTCGTTGTCATGCTCAAAATCTGCACCCACACCCATCTTTTTGGCCAATTGGGTAAATATCCACAAATCATCGTGAGCCTCACCCGGAGGATCGATTGCCTTGTCAGAGAGTTGAACCAAGTGGCTGCGAGCGTTAGCCATCAGATCTTCTGTTTCAAATACAGCAGCGCAAGGCAGTACCAAGTCTGCGTACAGTGCTGTGGAGGTCATCAGCGAGTCAATCACAACCACAAACGGAATCTTCTTCAGAGCCTCTTTGAGAAGTCCGGAATTTGGCCATTGTGTCATCGGGCTTTCGCGGCTGGAGATGAATACCTTGATGGGGTTAGGCGTGTCGTTTAACACGTGATGAGCAAACTGCACGCGCGGCACTGAGGGCAGACCTTCTACCTTGGGGTTATCAAACATTGCTGTGAGCTTGAGAAAGTTGGTAACTCCACCGGCATCGTAAAGTCCGGTTCCTGCTCTACCAATTTGTCCTGTAAACAGCGCCAGATTGTTTTGCGAGGCGACCGCGTATGTGCCGTAACTGGTGCGCATAAAGCCGCCCATATTTTGGATGATCATGCCGTTTTTGGCGTTGGCATAATCGCGGGCGAGCTCTGTGACTTTTGCTGCCGGCACGCCGGTCTCAGCTTCAACTGCTTCAGGTGTCCACTGAGCGCACTCTGCCATCGTAAAGTCAAAGATGGTGGTGTAACTGGCTTCATGTTGAGTGCCTTTTACGGTGAGTAGAGGGTCAACGCCTGCGCTATCGTGTCTGACCACAGTGTTGGTTTTGGAGTCTACTACCATGTAGCTCGTCTTGTCATCGGCTTTTTCCATTACCGGGAGCCCTGATTTATCCAGTAGGCAAGGTGCGGTAGTGTGCGCTTTGATGAAGTCCTCTTTGTGCAGCTTCTCATCAACGATCACTTTGAGCATGCCCAAGGCCAGTGCTGTATCAGTGGCAGGCGTGATAGGTACCCAATCGGTTGATTTTGAGGCGGTCTCGGAGTGAACAGGGTCTATCGTTATGACTTTGCCACCCTTGTCCATCACTTTTACAAAGCGCTCAAAATAACCGTTCATAGAGACGGCGGGGTTGTTTCCCCAGACCAAAATGTAGTCAGAATCTACGATGGTGTTTCTGGTGTCGTAAAAACGACGACCGAGCATCGTGGTTGTTGCGCCGTTAGTTCCCGCGCAGCACAACGTACCTGTAAGCGACATAGCGCCGCCGATACGGGCGATGAACGCCGGGGCAACGGCTCCTGCAAGTGCGTTGAAGTTACCGGCATGAGAATCGCAGACGATACCGGCGTTACCTACGGTGTCGATTGCGTCTTGCAACTTCTCGGCAACCATTGCAATCGCTTCGTCCCAGCTGATCTCTTTCCACTTATTGTCGCCTTTTTCGCCGTCACGAAGCAGAGGTTTGGTGAGGCGTGCATCGGTGTTAAGCCACTCTACACGTGACATACCACGCAAGCAGGGGAGCGACTCATTGTTAACTCCGGCTTCAACTTTGATGATCTTGCCGTCTTTTACCAGTGCCTTTAGGTTGTGATGTTGACATTCGGGTGGACACGACGCGTAAAACTCTTGAGCGCCGGCAAAAATGTCTTCTGCGACCTCAGTGCTTTCTGCAGGCTTTGGATCAGTTTTTGGTGCACTTGTTGCGCAAGCTGTGAGCCCGCCAACAGCCGCAACAGCTCCCACCGCAGCACCAGCTTTTACGAATGTGCGCCTGCTTAGCTTCTGCTTGCTCGAGCTGCATTTATTGGGTGTCTCCATAGTTCCTCCTTCTAGATATGTCCTTAAAGCCATGTGTGACCAGGCATTTTGGATAGCCCGATCCAGGGAACTTCCCTCGCGCTTAAAGCGCGTTTTGATTGCTTTATTATCGTGTGGTGCTCTGCCCAAGTGCAATTGAGTTTAATTTAATAAACTCTTGGTTTTCGTTAAGAAATATTAATGGATGTTAATATTTTTGAGAATATGTTGGGGTAATCTAGTATAGTGTGGTTGGGTTGGAGATTAATCGGAGATAGGGGATTGCGATGGCAATGGTGTCACTTCAGTATTTAGCAAGCATTTTGATATTAGCTCTATATATTCTTGCTGTTATAACGTGTGCCGTGATACTTAAGCGACAGGGGATACGCGCTATGGTGTTTGGTAAAACACATAAGAGCGATTTTATTTTGATGCCTTTTATCCTCTTTTTGTTTTACGTGCTGCTTGCCAATACTTTTAGCTGGCCAATATTTGACGTATTGATTGCAAGGTTTTGGGCCAGCAATGCCCTTGGTTGGATAGGAATAGTTGTTAGCGCAGGTGGTTTAATCTTTTTCATCTACTCATTAGTAAGTTTTGGCACATCGTTCAGAGTAGGTATTGACAAGAAAGATCCTGCTAAACTCATAACCACCAAAGCATTCGCTATCAGCCGCAATCCCTTGTATGTCTGCTTCTTTGCTCTGTTCGGCGGTCTTTTCTTGGTGCACTGCAATGTTGTAGTAGCAATTACATTGGTTGTATTTGTCCTTGTGATTCACCGTCAAGTACTACGAGAAGAGGCATTTCTCCGCGAACATTATGGAGCAGAGTTTGAGGATTACTGTAAAAAGGTGCGCAGGTATTTATAGCACTTCTTTAAGTAGAAAAACCTCAAAAGACTTGCAAGAGTCTTGTCAAGAGGCTATTTTCTTTTTAGAAGTCTCTCCAGATACGTAGCGTCAACCAGATTTACTGTCTCTAATTGTCCTTTATAAAACACAGCCCAGTTATTAAATGCACAGGGTAGCGCCTTGGCTTTCTCTAGTGAGTTAACATGCGCAAAAGTGACCGCAACATTCGTATCCTCACAAAAGCGCCTCACTCTCTCGATATATTGAGTTATATATGGACACTGATTGCTGTAATAGATTGTCAGCTCGTCGTTTTCGATTTTCCCGAACTTGGCTTTTTGTGTGAACTTTGGAGTGGTTCCGTCAAAGGAAAGTGCTAATAATTCATATCCGCTCGCAGCATCATCGACAACCTCAAATCCATATTTTTTTGCAAAAGCCTGATTAGAGAGCCAGCTCTTTTGTTTTTTGGCACCCAGCATGCAGACACCGGATTTGCCTTGTTTGCGCGCGTCGTCCAGACAGTATTTTATAAGTGCTTTTCCATATCCGTTGCCTCTAGGTGCCCCTTCAACCCACAAACAATAGATATAGATGTAGTTGTCGCCAATAATTGGAACCCACGCCGACTCAAGAGGCGCGTATTCGATGAAAACAGTTGCTTTGGCATTAAGCTTTCTAAAGACATGACCTTCT
>DBCW01000110.1 GCA_002293265.1 Eggerthellales bacterium UBA948 | reverse complement strand
CAAGCATGGCAAGCTGATCAACAGCAACAAAACAGCAAGCCAAAGACTATGTTTGTAAATGCTCCTGTTTTGCTGATCGCAGGACTGGCATTTGTAGAAGCCATAATACTTCTGTTCATGTTCTCTTACTTTGACGGAAGCATGGTGCTACTAGACAACTGGACAGTAGTATTTGCACTGATTTTGTTTGTACAATTGCTAACTCCAATGGTTGCTGCAGTAATTCACAACAACCTTCAAGAGTCCAAGCTGGAAAGAAGGCAACAAGTTGCATATGAAAGTGCAAAAGAAGTAAAAGAGTTAACACTCTAGGTAAAACGTATTAAATAGTTCCACCAAGAGAGGCACGCCAAAAGCGTGCCTCTCTTTTGCAAACATATAGTTTTAACCAGTTAATAAATTATGTGCCATAATGATTGCGCCAGTGAAGTCCGATTTGCTTAAAGGTCTCGGGCGACGCAGGTTTAGAGGCGATAGTTCCCGCTATAGCCTCTCCTGGAATTCCGGGAGTATCCATAACTCTAATAAAACCCAAAAAACTAATAAATTAATGCAGTTTCCGGGCGTATCCACTCAATCCCTCTGCCACACCAACACTCCTCTGTCACACCCTCCCTTCCTGTCACACCCTCCCTCCCCGTCATTCTCGCACCCCTCTGTCATTCCCGCACCCCTCTGTCATTCCCGCGAAAGCGGGAATCCATAACCTTAATCCTACTGAACCAGTGGATTCCCGCTTTCGCGGGAATGACAAGGAGGGTGCGGGGATATCAGGTTGGTGCAGGTGCATCTAGGTGATACTAATAAGCCCAGCTCCACTGGTCAACGTTATTTACCAGCGACCAGCCGTGTCCGTGTGGATGCGGCTTTTGCTTGGCAACCTCTAAATTTGCGCGTTTAAAGTATAGATGATCCACATTGGCAAACCATACCCAAGTTGCTGCACCCTGAGGAGCTACACCTTGTTCGCCATCCCACTGAGCTTTTTGCCAGTACTGATATGAGTCTTCGATTTCAGTTTGCACCAACGCCTTGTCTAGGTATTCGTCGACTTTTTTGTTTTCATATGTGGAGAAGTTACCCCAACCGCTGGAGTAGTTGAGATAATAAATCTCAGTTGGCGAGTTTGAACCCCAACCCCAAAGTACCGGGCTTGAGAACTGCTGCGGATAAAGATCATCCCAACTACCACCTTTTGGAGTTACCTCAATGCCGACCTCTTTCATCTGCTTGGCAAAGTCCATTACCAGCGCCTGCCTTACCGAGTCACTTGAGGAATACCACAGGTCAAATGCAGCGCGAGTGCCATCTTTCACAAACACACCATCTGATCCTGCCTGCCATCCGCCCTTGGTCAAAATGTCTTTAGCCTTGGCAATATCGGTCTTTACCTGCATGTCTTTTGATGCCCAAGGCATATTGTCAGACACGCTGTAAGCTACTGTGCCATAACCGTTGAGCACATTTTTTATCATGGTGTCGCGATCCACTGCATAATTAAGCGCTTGGCGAATTGCCAGATCTGAGGTGACCGCGTTTCCAAGTGCATATTCATTTTCGCCATCGTTTTTCGTGCCGCTGGGCGGTACGCTTGGAAGCGATATGCCGCGGCTGTCTACACTCTTGCAAGCATAAAGATCGTAACCTGTGACTTTTTGATCGCTATAAACTGCACTGGTGTAAGTGATGTCAACCTGACCGGCATTGGCGGCGGCAAGTGCTGCGGCTTCCTCCATAAACACAACAACTACACGCTTCATCTTTGGCGCTTCACCGTAATAGTCAGGGTTTGCCTCTAGAATGATCTGCTGACCTTTGTCCCACTGCTCAAGCATGTAGCGACCGGAGCCAATGGGGTTGCTTCCATAATCAGCACCATGCGCGTGCGCCGGCACAATGCCTACGACCGCCAGCGTGTATAAAAGCGCATTGAAGGGCTTATTGAGGTTGAGCTCAACTGTCTCGTTATCGATGACAACGGCCTCATCTACCATGCTTAGGTCTGCCTGGGCTGCATCAGAATTGATGATGCCATTTATAGTAAAGGCTACGTCTGCTGCGGTAAGCGGCTTACCATCAGTGAACTTTACATCTTTTCTGATGCCAAATGTCCACTTAAGCCCATCTGCAGAGCATTCATGCGAGGTGGCTAGGTCGTTTACAAACTCCATATTGATGTCTGTGGTGATGAGGGTGCTCTGGATAAGCGGCTCGTGCACATGCTCTCCGCAGCCCCACGACACAAAGGGGTCAAAACCGGCCGACGGCTCACTGCTGGTTGTCATTACCACGATGACCTCGTCATTTTTCCTTGCAGGTGTTTGGTTGTTGGTATTAGTACTATTGTTACTACTGCATGCCGAAAGCACGCTGCCAAAAGCAACGCCGGCTGCACTAACACCAGCAAACTTCACAAACGTGCGTCTATTATAATTTGCCATATTCTCTCCTGAGATAAACCTTATCCATAGAAATCCCACCCGTGTTACGATTTTTGATATTGTAACACCAGTTAAGGAGAGTTGTCACAGAAATTAGATAAGTAGAACAAAATTCAGGAAAATGCTAGAAAATGTTCTAATTGGGTGAGCTACCGGATTATTTTACGATAAGAATTGAGCTACTCCTGCCTGGTAAGACAAGTTAGTTTAACGCCAAACGTTAGAGCAGAGTATAAGTTAGCAAAATTGACCACAGTTGAATGCTCTTGAATGAAGTTGAATAGAGTTGAATGCTCTTGAATACTCCGCATTTACTGCAAGTTAAAACTTTCTTGTATTGCGAAACCATACATGCTAATCTTGTAAAACGGTTTTACAGCACTAGGGGATTGATATGAAAAGTGACATTATCGTAGCAGCGAGAATTCCAAAAGAAGTAAAAGAGCAGGGAAATGCAATATTGGCGGATTTGGGTCTCACTCCCACACAGTTTATTAACTCTGCCTACAACTATATTCTGGAATTTAAAAAGTTGCCCTTTGACTCCATTGATCAAAAGCCCGGCAATCGTGTTATTGACAAAGTTAGGCTTCAAGAAATCTCTGATGAGCTGTCATCGCTGCAAGTGAGCACTTTCGACTACTCGCAGGGCGGGACAAGAAGCCTCAAAGATGTTTTAGCAGAAAAGCTTCAAGACAAACATGGGATACGCCCATGAAAGTATTACTTGATACCAATGTTTTGATTGACTACTTTGCTAAAAGAGACCCTTTTTATAAGGATGCATACAGACTCAGAGTAATGCATGAGTTTGGCGATGTGGAATTGTGGGCATCAATTCAGTCTTATTCCGATATTGCCTACATACTACGGGGCACAGTAGACAGCCAAAAGCTTCAAGAAGCCTTTCTTGCAAGTTTAAGTTTCTTACGAGTGTGTAGCCTTAGCCAAGACGACCTTGAGGAAGCTTGTCGAGCAGGGTGGGATGACCTCGAGGATTGTCTGATCGAGCAGTGTGCGAAAAAACTAAAACGGAGTACATACTAACACGTGATATAAAAGGCTTTAGCAATACTTGCGCAACCGCACTTAACCCAGTAGATTTCTTTGAGTTGATTTCCAAACGGTATAAAATAACCTACGATTTTCTTAATGTATAGAAAGCAAAACTATGGTGTAATTTTGCTGAACACCTCTGCAAAATTACACCATAGTTTTGCAGAATGCTCTAAAATAGAGCTTAGCGCCCAGGCAAGAAATAGCTGCTCTGAGCTGCATTAATTCCATTTTGGAAATTATATTCTGCATAAAATGAAACAAAGAATGCTCCCCCGCACCCTTATCATTTAACCAGCGAAAGCTTAAGGAAGCACACCGCTAGAAAGTCTTTTTTATCAATCACAAATAATGAGAAAGGTAGGTAAAGATGGAGTTCAAGAACGATCTGGGTAAGCCTTAGCGATTTGTTGACGATGATCTTACAGTAACGCGTTCATGCGTCTGGTCGCCTCCCGGTTGTCATCCAGTTGGCTGTGGAGTTAAGTTCTATGCCGATAAAGATGGCAAGTTGGTGAAAGTTGAAGGTGACGAGAATCAGCCGGTCACAAAGGGACGTCTCTGTCCCAGGTGTCTTACTTTGGCTGACTACGTCAACCATGAAGACCGCATAAAATATCCGATGAAGCGTGATCCGAAAGATCGTGGTAAGGCGGATATGTGGGAGCGCATTACTTGGGAAGAGGCTTTAGAGCTTATCGAATCTGAGTGGAAACGTATCGTTGGCAAATATGATCCTACCTCTGTTGCAATCTGGGCCGGCACCGGACGCGAGGGTGGCACGTTCATGCCTTGGGCAGCAGCCATCTTTAGCACTCCAAANNGTTTTAGGCGCAGTTTATCCGGAGATCGACTTTGCAGGAGGCCTTGAGGGCACCTACGACAATCCTGAATACGAGGTTCCGGAAGTTGGCCGGCACTTGCGCAGCTGAACCCAGACGTTGGCATGACGCAATGATAAAAAGTCTGTAGTTTAACATTGGATTTGATGTGTGGATGACCCCATCAACGCAATCAACCTGTGACCTGATGCTACCATTAACTACCGTAGCCGAGCGTGACGGTATTGTATTTACCCACTATAGCTCACTTCCGGTAACTTATGGCGTAATGACTCCGGCCATCAAACGTGTTGGCGAGACAAAGTCAGATATGGAGCTGGGCTTTGAGCTGGGCAACAGACTGCAACCGGATTTCTGGTCACAATATGATTCATTCACAGATTTTGTTGAGAAATTTAGACTCTTAGGAAAAATGTCGCTGGAAGAAGCTCGCGAAAAAGTATGTATCCAACGCGGACATGTTTATCGCAAGTATGAAAAAGGGCTGCTCAGAGGTGATGGTGGACTGGGATTTAACACCCCATCAGGACGCGTAGAGTTGTGGTCAACCATGTTCCAAAGATTTGGCGACGATCCGCTGCCGTATTATGAAGAGCCGCAATATAGTCCAATATCAACACCGGAACTACTGGAAGATTTTCCGTTTGTTCTCACCACCGGTGCTCGCAGATATGAATACTTCCACTCCGAGGGCAAGCAAATACCGTATCTTCGCGAGTTACATCCTGAGCCAACGTTTGATATCAACCCTGTTGATGCTGATGCGCTAGGTATTGTTGATAACGATATGTGCGTACTCAAAAATCAATTTGGCGTTTGCGAACTGCGTGCCAATGTGTCTCCAATAGTTAAACCCGGCGTTGTTCAAGCCGATCACGGTTGGTGGTATCTTGATGTCATCTTGTCTGTACACTTACCAAACGCAATTGACAAAGGACTTCGCATCCTTGGCGTCGACAAACTACCGCTTTGTATCTGGGTGGGCAAAAATCACCCTCTTGCAAAAAGACAAAGCATTGGCATGAAAGAGCTGGATGGCCTAACCGTCCGATTTCTTGATCCACAAAAAAGTCGACGATATGTTGCATGTATTTCCAAGATCCTTTCAGATCATGACGTGAAAATTGTGGTGGGAAAAGCCGTAAACAGAAGTTATTCGGCAGGCGGCAATGATGTTTTAGGTGTCCTACCCGAGTTTCAACACCCATTAAACTATAACCTGCGTACTGTCAGAATAAACGACAGCGACCCGATAACGCTTTGCGCAGCAAGTCTAGCCAAAAACAACTCAAAAGTTATTGATGCTTTCTTTGATAGCCTAAGCGCAGTCTTGAGCAAGCAGTAAATACCAAAAGCGTCTGCCATATCGCACTTATACAGTGCGTTTTTTCTATTATTTCACACTGCCTAAGTGCGAACATTGTCAGACACCAGGCAGAGCTTGTAATTCTTAGGGAATGACTTTCTTAGAACAGGATACATGTTGACAAAGTTGACTACAGTTGAATACTCTTAAACGATCCAGTATTAATTTAATCATTTGCTCAAAATGCTTATCAATCGTTTGCACTTCACGTCAAAAGTGAAAAACTCTGTGCATCCCGCATCAAATGCAATCGATGCAATTATCGCATCAGTCATATCTTTTGCTTTAATCTTGTCCTCCGCGATTATTTTTGTAAACAACTCTGATCGTTCAAGACTGACTTTTTTGCTGCTCAGAAGCAGTCGAATAAAATTCCTTGCCTGCGCATCGGTGATCTTATAGTGACTTAGCAGCACCCAAAGACTCTCTACCATAACCACCGCGCTTACAAAAAGCTTGTTTTTTGTGGAAGCCTGATCGAAAAGCTCGTTTACCACCCTGCATTGCTCAACATCATCTTGGGCGACATAACGCACTAGCACATTGGT
>DBCW01000042.1:9215-10060 GCA_002293265.1 Eggerthellales bacterium UBA948 | reverse complement strand
CTTCGTGACGAGCAAGTCGAACTTGCCTGCCAGACCATCAGCGACCATCTGCTTAAAGCCCTCACGTTTTTTCGTATTGACCGCCGAGATGCCCTCATCCGTATAGACGGTGATAAACTCCCAGTCGGGTTTGCTTTGGATGAATTTCGTGTAGTAGTCCACCTGAGCCTCGTATGAAGTTTGCTGTTCCTCGTTGTCGGTTGAAACCCGTGCGTAGCCCGCCGTTCTCCGTTTCNNGTCACTGTCAGTGGAGACTCTTTGCCTCCCGTCATTCAGACTCCTTTCGCTTGCTCTCAAGCATCTCGATAACCTTTACCCAATCATCATCGCCCGCATTGCTGTCGCGAGCCATGCGAAGAGCTACGCGCAGCTTTTCGTTGCTCATAATGTACTCGGGCAAGTCGGATGCCACTGCACTGCTCTTTTCCTTTTCAACTGATGCGCGGTCGAAGGCAGCCATATCATAAAGGTCTGCGGTCTCTTGAGCGTCAAGACCGAGTTCTTCTGCCATCTTCGCTATCTTGTCTCTATCAGGCGGATAGCGATTGCCTTTCTCTATGTCGCTCAAGTATGCGGGCGACATATCATCGATGAGTTGAGCGAACCTGCGAAGGTTGATACCTTTCTCTTTACGCTTCGCCTCAATGTATTTTCCGAAGCTGTTCTCCATGTTTCTACCTCCTGTAAATTGTCAGCGTGTACGCTGATTTATTACATTATACTACCGGGAATGTGTGTGTGTCAATAGGTTGCAAGAAAAAAATTCGCAAGTTGCGAACAATCCGCAAACACGCAATAAAAATCTTCATTTACGCAAAAAAGATTGACATTTTGGATTTGGTGTG
>DBCW01000042.1:5624-9208 GCA_002293265.1 Eggerthellales bacterium UBA948 | reverse complement strand
TATAAAAAACTGTGGAAAATCCTAATTGACAAAGATATGAAAAAGAAAGACCTCCGCGAAGCCACGGGAATGAGTACTACCTCTTTGGCCAAGCTGAGTAAAAACGAGAACATAAACACAGAAATACTCGTAAAAATCTGCAAGGTTCTCGAATGTGACATTGGCGACATTATGGAAGTCATTGATAACGAGCCGATTTCAAACCAAGCCGAAAAGGAGAACCCCACAGATGGAACAACAAGCATATAACCAGCTGATATCTTTCATATGGAACATAGCCAACGACTGTTTGGTTGGCATTTATAATAAGGGCGATTACCGCAAAATCATTCTGCCGATGATAGTCATCCGGCGTTTTGATGCCGTCCTTGAACCTACAAAGGACGACGTGCTGAAAATGAAGAAGTCTCTGGACGAGGCAAAGATACCGCTTTCCGGTCAAGAAGATGCCCTCAAGAAAATCGCGAAGGAGCAGTTTGTAAATAGCTCCCCGTTTACGCTAAAAGACCTGAAGTCGAGGACAAACCAACAGCAACTGAAGAAGGAGCGTATTGCTTACGGATCGACCATCTCCAACGATGCCTTTGCTCGTGAGACATTCGACTTCATGATTTCGAATCCGCCGTTTGGCACACCGTGGAAAAAAGACCTTGAGGCGTGGGGATACAGCGACAAGAAAGAAATTACGGATAGCCGTTTCGTGTTTAAGTGGAAAGGCGACCCTGAATATAGCGTCATCCCAAACATCGGTGACCCGCAGATGCTGTTTCTCGCCAACAACATCAGTAAGATGAAAACCAAAACAGCACTCGGAAGCCGTATCGTTGAGGTGCATAACGGCTCGTCGCTCTTCACTGGAAGTGCAGGACAAGGCGAGAGCAATCTACGCCGCTATATCATTGAGGAAGACTGGCTTGAGGCAATCGTGGCCTTGCCTGAGAATATGTTTTACAACACAGGGATTGGCACATACCTCTGGATTGTAACGAATTAAGAAGTCAAATGAGCGTAAGGGTAAGATTCAGCTTATTGATGCAACATCTCTGAAATCACCGCTTCGCAAAAATCTGGGCGAAAAGAACTGCGAAATCACGCCTGATATCGCTACTCAAATTTTGCTGTTGCATAGCGAGTTTGACCAAGCTGACCCGGAGCGCAGCCGCGTGTTCGATAATCAAGAGTTTGGGTATTGGGAGGTTCCTATACTCAGACCTTTGAAGTACAACTACTCGACATCCGACGAGCGGCTTGAATTATTGTATGCAGAGAAAAAGCTGAGTTCAACCAAGGGCATCACTGTTGAACTGGCGCAAGAGGCATTAAGAACCATTGACCAGACGGCTTTGTTTAAGAATACGGTTGACTTCAGAAAGAAAGTCCTGAAAGCGTTGCAGGGACTTCCAGCTTGGAAAGACATGAAGGCTACTCAACGTAATGCTGTCATCAATGCAGTTTATGAAGGCATTGGCTGAGAAAGATGAAACCGCTGATCCAGTATTAGATAAGGATGTCAACCCCGTGCCTGATAAGAGTCTTTCTGATAAGGAAGTTGTCCCATTTACTTATGATGGAGGTATTAAGTCCTTTTTTGAGACTGAGATAAAGCCCTTTATTCCAGATGCTTGGGTTGATGAAGAAAATGCCAAAATTGGCTATGAAATAAGTTTCACGAAGTACTTTTTCAAGCCTGCCGAGTTGCGTTCTATAGAAGAAATAATTTCTGACATCGAGAGTATCGAAAGCGATACCGACGGACTGCTTGCTGGTATAGTTCAGGAGGTGCGAGAATGAAATCTTATGCCACGTACAAGTCTGTCCAAATACCTTGGTTAAAAGAAATTCCAACTGATTGGAATCTGGATAGAATTGGACTACACTTTATTGAGCGGAAGACAAAGGTATCTGATAAGGATTTTCAACCTCTGTCAGTCACGAAAAAAGGTATATTGCCGCAACTATCAACAGTTGCAAAGAGCAAAGATGCAGATAACCGCAAATTAGTTGTAGCGAGCGACTTTGTTATTAATAGTCGTTCTGACAGGCGTGGTTCAAGTGGGGTTTCACCTATAAACGGTTCTGTGTCATTGATAAATATCGTTTTGACTCCACGCGATGTTATACCAAAATGGAGCCACTATCTTTTCCGCAGCCACGCATTCATTGAGGAATACTACCGAAATGGTCGTGGTATTGTGGCGGATTTATGGACGACTCGATACAGCGAAATGAGGGGTATATTTATTCCTATTCCATCTCGAGAAGAACAAGACCAAATTGTCCGTTTTCTTGATTGGAAAGTGTCAGAGGTTAACCGCTTCATAAAGCAGAAGCGACGTGAAATTGCCCTACTAACTGAATTGATGAACACTCGAATTAAAGGAGCCGTATTCGGTGGGCTTAATTCGTCTGCCGGCACAAAGGACAGTGGCATCCACTGGGTTGGAAATATACCCGACCATTGGGTGCCAAAAGTCTTATTTGAAGTTGTAGCTGAACAGTCAAATTCCAACAAGACTGTGCATAACCAGAACTTACTGTCTCTTAGTTACGGCAAAATCGTAAATAAGGACATCAACACTACTGAAGGATTGCTTCCTGCATCCTGCGACACATATCAAGTTGTGGACGATGGGAACATCGTCCTTCGGTTGACGGACTTACAGAACGACAAGCGGAGTCTGCGAGTCGGTATCGCCACTCAAACAGGAATCATAACATCGGCCTACACTTGCCTTAAAACTCGAAGTAATGATGTATTGCCGCACTACCTCTATTTGCTTCTTCATTCTTATGACATCTGCAAGGTGTTTTATAGCATGGGCGGTGGCGTTCGCCAGAGCATCGGCTACGGCGAGATAAAGAGAATGCCTTTGCCGGTTCCACCAACAGATGAACAGCAGAAAATTATCGACTACTGCTATGCTCTAAGGGCAGACACGGACAAAATGATATCTGAACTAAAGTGTGAAATCGCACTCATCACCGAGTACCGCACTCGTATGATTTCCGACGTGATAACAGGCAAAGTCGATGTGCGTGACATAGAAGTTCCCGACATTGCTTCGGAGTATATCTCTGAGGATGTCGCAGAAGACGAATCATTAGATGAAGAAGGCATTACCGACGAGAACGAGGAGGTGCAGGAAGATGCCGACGACTGATACAAGCGAAAAAGGGCTTGAGACTATCATCACCGATTGGCTCACCCAACATAATGGATATGAAGCGGGTGCGTTATACGGCAAAGGCGAGTACAACAAAGACTTTGCTATTGACGAAGTGCGCCTGTTCAGGTTCTTGGAAAGCACCCAGCCTGACGATTTAGCAAAACTCCGACTGGATGCAAATCCAAATGAACGCCNNATCGCCAAGGACGGCGTGATTGAAGTCCTGCGCAAGCAGTTTCGCTATAAGCAGGCGAAGTTTGACTTGTTCTTCGTTTTGCCGTCGGAAGGCAACCCTGTAACCCAGAGACTCTTCCAGCAAAACATATTCAGCGTGACACGCCAATTGGAATACTCAAAGGAGAACCCGAGGTTGGCGGTAGATTTTGTCGTGTTTTTAAACGGTCTGCCCATAATGAC
>DBCW01000042.1:4753-5619 GCA_002293265.1 Eggerthellales bacterium UBA948 | reverse complement strand
ATCAATACCAACACGACCGCGACCCGCATGATATCACAAACAAGCCGCTATTCGAATTCAAAAGATGCATTGTCCACTTCGCTGTAGACGATGATGAAATAAAGATGTGTGCCGAACTCAAAGGCAAGAGTTCGTGTTTTTTGCCGTTCAATCTCGGCTATAGAGATGGTGCGGGCAACCCGCCGAATCCAGATGGGATAAAGACAGATTACCTTTGGNNGAGCTTGCGAATATCATTCAGAACTATACTCAGGTCATTGTCGATGTCGATGAGGAGACGAAGAAAAAGTCTGAGAAGCAGATATTCCCTCGCTACCATCAGCTTTCGGCGGTTAAATCTTTGCTCGCTGATGCCCAGACTAACGGAGTCGGTCATCGCTATTTAATCCAGCATAGCGCCGGCAGCGGCAAATCTAACTCGATTGCTTGGCTTGCCCATCAGCTTGTGACTCTTGAAAAAGACGGGCGCACGATATTCGACTCCGTCATAGTAGTCACCGACCGTGTCAATCTCGACAAACAGATAAAGAACACCATACGCAAATTCATGCAGGTGCAAAGCACGGTTGGCTGGGCGGTAAACTCAGGTGACCTTAAANNAAATCATCATCACCATAGTTCACAAATTCCAGTACATACTGGATGACATCAGTACGTTCCACCAAGGTCAGACATTTGCAATTATTATCGACGAGGCACATTCCAGCCAAAGTGGGAGACTCTCGGCGAAAATGAATATCGCTCTTTCGGGAACTACAGGTGACGAGGCTGACGAACTTGAAGACAAGATAAACACCATCATCGAGGGTAAGAAGATGGTGAAGAATGCGTCCTATTTTGCGTTCACCGCCACACCAAAGAACAAG
>DBCW01000042.1:0-4703 GCA_002293265.1 Eggerthellales bacterium UBA948 | reverse complement strand
GGCTTTATTCTTGATGTGCTTCGGAACTATATGCCTATTCAGAGCTATTATCACATCACAAAGACCGTAGAAAATGACCCGATGTTTGACCGCAAGCGCGCTCAAAAAAAATTGCGCCTGTTTGTGGAGAGCAACAATTACGCAATTAAGCAAAAAGCCGCCATCATCGTTGAGCATTTTCACTCTGATGTTATATCCAAGGGAAAGGTCGGCGGCAAAGCCCGTGCTATGGTCGTGACGAGCAGTATCCAACGGGCTATAGAGTATTACTACGCCATTACCGAAAACCTCAAGACGCGCAAAAGCCCGTACAAGGCTATCATTGCCTATTCGGGTGAGAAGTCTGTGGGTGGTCGAGATGTAAAAGAGTCGGATATAAACGGCTTTCCGAGCAGCCAAATTGAAAAGAAGTTTAAAGCGGATCCGTATCGCATTCTTGTCGTAGCTGATAAGTTCCAGACAGGTTTCGATGAACCTCTTCTGCATACGATGTATGTGGACAAGACGCTGTCTGATATCGCGGCGGTGCAGACGCTGTCCAGACTCAACCGTGCCGCACCGCAGAAGAATGATACCTTTATCCTTGACTTTGCTAACAGTGTTGAGGACATAAGGGACGCTTTTTCTCGTTATTACAAAACCACTATTCTCTCCGCTGAAACAGACCCTAACAAGCTGAATGACCTAATCAATACTTTGACGGAACTTCAGGTATATACGGATGTGCAGGTACACGAACTCGTCGAACTGTATCTGGGGAATGCGGAGCGCGATAAACTCGACCCGATATTGGATATATGCCGCCAGAGTTATATGGACTTAGAGGTTGAGGAGCAGATACTCTTTAAGAGTTCGGCTAAGACCTTTGTGCGGACATATAACTTCCTTGCGGCAACCCTTCCATATGGCTCGGTTGAATGGGAAATGCTCTCCATATTCCTGACGTTACTTATACCGAAATTGCCGTCGCCGCGTGGGGATGATTTGTCCGAGGGGATTCTTGAAACCGTGGATTTGGAAAGCTATCGTGCCGAAGCACAGACGATGGTTTCCATCGCTCTTGAAGATGAGGACGCAGAAATAGACCCCATTCCTGTGCAGACTGATGTCGGTATTGCTGTGCCGGAAATGGATTATCTGACCAGCATCCTCGCTACATTCCATGACCTTTTCGGAAATATTGAATGGACGGACGAAGATAAGGTACGCCGCCAAATCGCCGAGTTGCCCGATATCGTCAATCGGGACGAGGCGTATCAAAACGCCAAGAAGAATAGCGACGCTCAAAATGCCCGTGACGAGAGCGACCGTGCGAGTATGGAAGCCATTATTGGAACGATGTCTGCAGGCATAGAACTATACAAGCATATTAGTAGCAACCCATCTTTGAAAAAGTGGGTGCTGGATATGGTGTTCAATACCACATATGATGCTCCGCTCCCGCCTGACGGCGAGTCGTCGAGTCAAGAATAGGGGAGGTCAAGCGAAATGGACGCAACTATTTCAGTAGTACAATTAAACAATCTACGAGACGAATACAAGACTTACCTTTGGACGGCTCATTCTGACTGGAGTGAAAGCACCGTATCGACGATAGGCTCGGACTCGTTCTTCGCTTTGAACAATAACGTAGGTGTAGATTTTTGGGCAAGCCTCGTAAACGAGGAATCGCTTCTTACTGCTCGTGACAAAATCCGTGACTATTTGACGACCACAAAGGCATCAGGCAATGCTGAAGAACGTGCCGACGGGTATCTGTTCGCTCTACGTCATCTAAAGCAGTTTTTAGACGAAAAGCATCCGACCCTTGCAATCGACTGGAGTGGCAAGGCTATAAGCGATGTCAACCTCAAGGCTGATTTTCAGGCGTGGATGAAAAGGCAGAAGAAGTACACAGGGGATAATTATAGTCCTAACACCATCAACGCCTACACTACCGCCCTCAAAAATGCGACGGGCAAGCTTGGGCTCGGTGATGCCGTGTATTCCGACTTGTTCTATTACACCTCGCTTGATGAGTTCAAAGCTGCCCACGAGATAATACTTGCAGCGGACAACTTCGATGAGGTGAATCAGGCTGCGGGCAACAAAGCCTATTCAAACGGCATGGTTATGTATGAACAGTTCTTAATAGAACTCGGAGAACCATCCGCATGGATTTTTCAAGGCAATCCGAAATACTACGATGTTGTCGGGGCTGTCGAAAACCTTGACACGATTACTTGGGCTGTAAATCAATATCCGAAGCAGATTAAGAACGGCGATAAAGCGTATATCTGGCTATCAGGTTCAGATGGCGGCATCATTGCTACGGGTACAATTGTATGTGATCCCGATATGAGGAAGCCTAACCATAGCGACCCATACAACCGTGGCGACTCGCTGAAAACCGCTCCGTTCTTGGCTGTGGATATAAAAATCGAACGCAGACTTACACTTGAAAAAGTGCCTCGTGCTGTTCTTCTTGTAGATGAGCGTACAAAGCAGCTTGAAATACTGACTTATCCCGGTGCTACGAATTTTAGAGTTACAAAAGCACAGGAGGAGGTCATTGAAAGCATAATCGACGGCAGCTACGAACGTGTTCCCGCCGTGGATACACCAAAAGAAGATGTTGTCATCAAACGACGCTACTGGCTCTATTCACCCGGCGAGCAAGCACGGCTTTGGGATGAATTCTATAATGCGAGCATCATGGGCATCGGCTGGGACGAAATTGGTAATATAACCCAATATGAGACCAAAGGCGATATCAAAGAAGCTCTCAAAGCCAAATACGACGCGACCAAATCCTATATGAATGACGGGCTTGCCGTTTGGCAGTTCGCTCATGAGATGGCTATCGGTGATGTCGTGTTCGCCAAGCGTGGCATGACCGCTGTTATTGGGCGAGGGACAATCGAATCTGATTACATTTTCGATGATGAGCGGAGCGAATACAAGCATACCCGCAAAGTGAAGTGGACACAAAAAGGTGAATGGGAACACCCCGGCCAAGCGGTAATGAAAACCCTGACTGACATCACCCAGTACACCGAGTATGTCGAAAACTTGGAGGCATTACTACGCGGCGATGGTGAAGTGCCAGAGGAAGATGACGCACCCGAAATTACTTATCCGGATTACTCTTCTGCCGATTTTCTAAGCGAAGTCTATATGTCTCCCGATAAGTACGATAACTTGAAAGGATTGTTACTTCGCAAGAAAAATATCATTTTACAAGGTGCCCCCGGTGTTGGTAAGACTTTTGCCGCACAAAGACTTGCGTTTTCGATAATGGGAGTCAAAGACACAAGTCGCGTTAAGGTTGTGCAGTTCCACCAAAGTTATAGCTACGAAGACTTCGTGATGGGGTATCGCCCTGACGGAAACGGTTTCAAACTTGCAGAGGGTCCATTCTACAAGTTCTGCAAGACCGCCGAAAGCGACGATGAGCGCCAGCACTTCTTTATCATTGACGAAATAAACCGAGGCAATCTCAGCAAGATATTCGGCGAACTCCTTATGCTCGTCGAAGCTGATAAGCGCGGGGAAAAGAACGCTATGCGATTACTTTACAAAGACGAGCAGTTTTCTGTTCCTTCGAATGTTCACATAATCGGTATGATGAACACGGCAGATAGAAGCCTTGCCATGATAGATTATGCGCTACGCAGAAGGTTTGCATTCTTTGATATGGAGCCTGCTTTTACTTCTGATGGATTTAGAAACCGTCAGTCAGCTATAGCTAATCCCAAGTTCGACTCACTCATCTCAATGGTCGAATCATTAAACAAGGTTATAGCAGAGGACGCTTCGTTGGGAGTGGGATTCCGCATTGGTCACAGTTATTTCTGCACGAGCGAGATTGTTGACGATGCGTGGCTGTCATCGGTAGTCGAGTACGAACTCATACCGCTGCTTCTTGAATACTGGTTTGACGAGCCATCCAAGATTGAGAATTGGTCTGCTCGGCTTAGAGGTGTATTAAATGGCTGATAATCACAAAATCAAGAACATTTACTACATGCTTTCGTATGCCTACCAATCCCTGCGTGAAACGGGGTTTAAAAGTGTTGCCGCAGAAGATTTTGACAACATCCATGACCTGTTTGCTGCAATAATCACTCGCGGTGTTGGCAGTCAGATAAAACGGGGATTGCATCGCGACTATGCCCAGAAAGAAGAGGCTCTATCAGGGTTGCGTGGGCAGATTCGGGTTTCCGAATCTATAAAACAGCAAACTATACCACAGGGGAAGTTGGTCTGTGCATATGATGAGTTTACCGAAGACTCGCCACACAATCAGGTGCTGAAATCCACGATGTTTATGCTTCTAAGACACGGCAACGTGAAGCCGGAGAATAAAAAGATGCTTAGAAAACTCTTGCTGTACTTTCACGATGTTGCCGATGTTGCGCCTGCGGCAATAAGATGGGATGCCCTGAAATACCACAAAAACAACGCCTCATATCGTTTGCTGATAGGCATATGCCGTCTTGCAATAAAAGGACTTCTTCTTACTACCGAGAGCGGTAGGCACAAACTTGCCTCGTGGCTTGCTGATGAGGAAATGCATCGTCTTTATGAGAAGTTCGTATTATTGTATTACAAACAGCATCATCCCGACTATGTACCCAAGGCAGCGTATGTCGAATGGGTTTTGTGGGGAGACTTCGATAGAACTTATTTGCCGACGATGAAGACCGATATTACGCTGACCA
>DBCW01000043.1:5496-18052 GCA_002293265.1 Eggerthellales bacterium UBA948 | reverse complement strand
CAAGAAATCAATTGTTGATATGAATGCACTTTTGAAACATTCAACAATAAGCCTACTTGACAACATAGGAGCGTCCGCGCAGGCGGGAATCCATACGCCTTAATGCGTGTATCGAGAACCGCGCCGTCAGCCTGTCATTCCCGCGCAGGCGAGAATCTATACGCAGCGTGTTTGCCTTCATCCGCAGCGATCTCCACCTGTCATTCCCGCGAAGGCGGGAATCCATCTTAAGCTACAATTACTTAATGATCACTAAACAATACTATGTATACATAATGGCTTCAAAGAAACGCGGAACACTTTATATAGGTGTAACTAACGATCTACAAAGGCGTGTTTATGAGCACAAGGAAAACCTCGTAAAAGGTTTTACAGAAAAGTATAGCGTCCATACACTTGTTTGGTTTGAATACACTAATGATGCTAAATCAGCAATCACTAGAGAAAAACAAATAAAGAAATGGAAAAGAATTTGGAAGATCAAGCTGATTGAAGAGAGCAATTCTGAGTGGAATGACTTAAGCAAAGCGTTTGATTAAGAAGATGGATTCCCGCCTGCGCGGGAATGACAGACAAGTCGTAATGACGCTCACCCCAGCGGTAGATGGATTCCCGCCTGCGCGGGAATGACAAAGTTGTTGCAAGAATGATAGAAAGAATCAGCAGTAACGTGTGCCTGCGTAATCAATTGGGGGATCGGAGCAATGTATAGCTATGTTAGTAGCGAGACTTAGGCTCGCGCCACAATTTTTGGCTTTCTGTCACACGTTTTGTTTACGCCATAGCAGCGGTTTTTGAAATATCGAGCCTTAATGTTAGAATCTTTAATGCACTTTCGTAAAAGTAGAATATTGAACAGTAAGGCTAGGGAAGATTAAATGGCACGGTTCAAAGATAAAGAAAACGATGCAACAAAAGAGTTATCTCGTCATAGTGGGAAATACGACAACAATAACTCTGAAGATGGCGAAGACAAACCCAAAATGAAAAAGGGTAAGCGTATTGCTTTGATCATCGGAGCAATAGTGCTTTTATTGGTCGTTGCAGGCACGATAGCATTTTGTACCTGGAAAGGCTCTATTGACAATAACTTAAGTCTTGAAAAAGCTTATGATCAGCCTACGGTACAAGAGCTTAAAAACACGCTTAAAGAGCCCGAAGATCCGGCTGAACCTTATTACATGTTGCTTTTGGGATCCGATTCGCGCGATCCGGAAAACTCCGCAGCGGGACGTTCTGACACTCAGATATTAGTGAGGGTTGACCCCAGTACCCCCAAGGTTGCGATGTTGTCTATTCCTCGCGACACAAAGGTAGAAATTGAAGGACATGGTACGCAAAAGATCAACGCCGCTTACGCCTTTGATGGTCCTGCCGGTGCAGTAAACGCTGCCAAGAAATTATGTGGAGTCGAGATTGCCCACTATGTTGAGATCGACTTTGACGGAATGATCAGTCTTGTAGATAAACTAGGTGGAGTTACGGTAAATGTACCGGTAGACTTATCCTACAACGGGCAATACCTGTCTGCCGGTGAGCAAGTTTTAAATGGCGAGCAGGCTTTGCTTATGAGCCGCAGCCGTAATTTCCCTGACGGAGATTTTCAGCGTATGAAAAACCAACGTGTCTTACTGCAAGCGATTGCAAAGACCATTCTCTCGTCAAGCCCAACTGCTCTGCCGGGTCTGGTAAGCGATCTTGCAGGGTGTGTACGAGCAGATATCGACTCTACCGGAGCACTTGACCTTGTTCTAAAACTTCAGGGAATGGATACCAAAAATAACCTCGATATGGCAACCGTGCCTTCGCATTCAAGCAATGAGGGCGGAGTTTCATACGTTGTGGTAGAGGAAGAAGCTTTTGCCGCAATGCTGGAAAAGTTTAAATCCGGACAAAAGCTAGAGTAGTTAACTGCACGCACAAGAATAGATCGCAATGATGACGGTCGGCGTAAAAGCATTTTGTTTTATTGCAAGCTTTATCTATTTTTTCATAAAGCTTATTCCTGTGCGCAAAAAGATAAGCATAATCAGTAGACAGGGAAACACGCCATCTTTAGATATTACCTTGTTGTCCGGGCAACTGCGCGAACAAATGCCCGATTATGAGCTGGTAGTTAAGTGCAAAATGGTGAGCGAGAATGTATCCAGTATCATTAAGTACTTTCCGGCGATGGTCGGACAGATGTATCACATTGCCACGTCGAAGCTAGTCATACTGGATACTTATTGCATACCGGTGAGCATTCTGAAGCACAAACAAGGGCTTAAGGTCTTACAGATATGGCATGCGATGGGGTTAATGAAAAAGACCGGACATTCGGTACTGAACTCGAAGGAAGGAAGGGGCAAGGATGTAGCCTCCATGCTTAGCATGCACAAAGGCTACACGCATATTTTAGCAAGCTCCCCGGCATGCACCAATGCCTTACTGGCAGATTTTGGTTATGCAAAACCAGACAACAATGTCACTCGTAGCTCCAATTGTCATTCCTGCGAAGGCAGGAACCCATTGGCAGGGCAAGCAAACAAGGTGGATTCCCGCTTTCGCGGGAATGACATAGGGGGTAGCGGGAATGTTATTTGTGGTGCAGGAGGCATTGGTTGGACTTCATTGGAGAGGGTTGTCTTTGGGGCTTTGCCCAGAGCAGACTACATGCTTGATGAGCTGGTGTGCGAAAAAACTCGAGCAGCGATATATGCAAAATATCCGCAGTTAAAAAACAAGCAGGTTATTTTGTATGCACCAACTTTTAGAAAAGACAACGTGGAGTTGCATTATGCTGTAAAGCAATTAGTTGATGAGCTGACTGCAGTAAAAGGCGACTATATCTTGGTGGTAAAGCTTCATCCGGCGCGAGGTGAAAGTGAGCTGGTTGCCGCTAAGATCAAGGCACAGCACAGCATGGCACCGGTTTTGTTTGATGAGACCTTTACCTCAATAGATTTTGCTACTGTGGCAAGTGCCTGCATCTCCGATTACTCCACGATAATCTATGAGTTTATGATTATGAACAAGCCAACATATTTTTTTGCGTTTGACCTTGATGAGTACGACGATAATCGTGGTCTTCATATCGACTACATCAACGAAGTACCCGGAGGGGCATTTAAGAATGCCAAAGAGTTGATTCATGCCGTAACTCAGGCAACAAGCTCACCAAAAGCGCAAAATGCTTTTTTAACGAAATACGTAACGTTGAGCGATAATGGCAATGCAAAGGCTCTGGTACAAGATATAATAGATATAACAAATAAAGGCTAAAGCCCATACAATGCATGTAAATATTTTAACGAGTGGGCGTCCAAGAGAAAGCTATGCCAAGCGTAACTATGGGCGATAACAAAGTCAGCATTTTCTGTGCGACAAGGACCGGGCAGATACGACACATACTTGCTTTGATCAAGCAGTACAAGACCGAGAATAATGTTCTGGTCGTCGTAACGACCAGTCGAGATATTGCCTTGCGCGAAAACATGAAAAAGACAATCCCCAACAATCTATTTAGCAGAGTTGTCTATCAGCAGATCGAGGATTTTCCGGCTTCGAGAAATGCAACGGTAATCAGACATGTAAAAGTTTATCGACAGCTAAAAAATGGTATTAAAGCTGCTGCAGAAAATGCCGTTAAGGTTGATTTGTATCTTTGCCACTTAAACAATTTTTACGCTTTCTTTCCTTCGATTTTAGATGAATTGCAGGTCGACTACACGCTAAATTTGGTGGAGGAAGGCCTGGCTACATATAAGTGGGGTATTCCGGAAGTAACATGGGGGGCGTTTAATTGGAACGAGGAGCTTGATGGTGCGGTCACATCGGATGTGGTAAAGCTGCGCGCTGCAAAGCTGGGCGAAAATGTTTTGGCCTTGCTCAAGAGTGTGCTTCTATTCTGGGTGCCGATTTTAAATGCTGCCGTTAAGATCATTTACCATTTTGCGTTGCTTATCGTGTCTTTGCTCTCGATACTTACCAAGAAAAATCTTGTTAGCACTTTTTGCTCTATCAACAACGTGCTGATGCCTCGCAAGTATCGTTACGCTGTTGTGCCTCGTTTTGATCGAGGCTATTTTTGCTTTCCGGATAAGATGAAAAATGTTCGCGAGTTTAAGATCGACAACATATTGCCGCTTGAGCTGGTTGTGGATGATAGCAAGCCCATAGCTGAGAGCAAAGCAATCTTTGATATGGTTCCGGATGGTATACCGATTTTTGCCAGCCAAAAATACGGTGACTATGAGATGTATTACCGCATTGTTTTTGACATATTGCAGGATATGGGCATAGAGGAAGTTTATTTTAAATTTCACCCAAGAGAAGAGCTGCAAGACATTCGCAAGTTATTTGAGGCAGAAGCAGCAAAACATCCCGATATTACTATTTGGAACGACCCCGAATATGACGGCATGAATATGGAAAAAATGCTTCTGGCTAAGAGATTCTCGCACGTTATCGGGCTTACTACTTCGGCTTTGATGTACTGCTCTTTGATGGACATAGACACTGAGCCGATAAGCATTGTTGAGGAGTTTAAGAGTAGGTATCTGCAAATATCTACCCAGGAGCAACGAATTGGCGTGCAAAACGAGTTAAAAGAAATCGAGAGAGACTATTTAATATTTAGAGATGCCGCTAACGTGACGCAATTTGCAAGATCAGCGCCTTAAGGATGATCGCACTTGGTCACCCACACGAAATGAGAGGAAAAAACATGCAGTACAAAAAACCTTACTTTATAGCAGAAGCCGGATGTAATCACATGGGTCAGATGGAGATTGCTAAAGATCTTATCGAGACAGCAGCCCATTACTGCAAGGCAGATGCTATTAAGTTTCAAAAGCGCTGTAACCGCGAGCTTTTAACGCCGGAGCAATACGATGCTCCACATCCTAATCCGGCTAACTCCTATGGCGATACTTACGGAGCGCATCGTGAGTTCTTGGAGTTCAATCAAGAACAACACGCACAGCTTAAAGCCTGGTGTGAGGCAGCCGGCATTACCTATTCAACATCTGTTTGGGATCTTACTTCGGCAAAGGAAATTGCCGCAATTGAGCCGGAATTTATCAAGATACCCTCGGCATGTAATAACAATAACGAGATGCTTGGTTGGTTGTGCGAAAACTATAAGGGCGAGATACAGGTCTCTTTGGGTATGACTAATCTTGAAGAAGAAAAGGCTCTTGTACAGCTATTTACCGATCTTGGTCGCGCTCAGGATCTGGTTATATTCTCTTGTACTTCGGGTTACCCTGTTCCTTATCCGGATATCTGCCTGCTTGAACTCACGCGTATTAGAGAGGCTTACGAAGGTAAGGTCAAGGCAATAGGGTTTTCCGGGCATCATCTGGGGATTGCTGTTGATATTGCAGCTTATACCCTTGGTGCGGAAGTCATCGAGCGTCACTATACGATAGATAAGACTTGGAAGGGCACCGATCACGGAGCATCTTTGGAGCCGGATGAGACACAACGTCTGGTGAGGGATCTTTCCAACGTGATGGAGGCTTTGCGCAATAAGAGCAAAGAGATACTCGATATTGAGCAGGTGCAGCGCGACAAGCTTAAGTACCGCAAGGCATAGTAGGTAGCCATGTCGCGTCCGTTAACCAATATTGATGACTTCACCATCGTGGGCAGTGAGTCTTATCTTGATGCCCTAAGAAAGATCGATAAGAATAGAAAAGGCTTTTTGATCGTTTTGGACGCGACCGGTGTGGTCAAGGGTACGCTTACGGACGGCGATATTCGGCGCGCAATGCTTGCAGGTATTAACATGCAGCAAGCTATCGAGCAAGAACCGGTGTTTCAAACAAGCTTTTCTTATCTTTATGCCGATCAAAGCATTGATGATGCGATAGATATTTTTAAGTCGGCAAAGATCGGATTTGTGCCTATTATCGATAGGCAGATGCACCTAAAGAGCGTTCTTACGAAGAAAGCCTTACACTCGCTGTTGCTTCAGTGCGAAGACATTGCGCTGGATAACGTGGAGCTGCTTAGTGTGGACGAGACGCTGGTAGATTTTGAGGTCTTTAATCGACCTTGGGGCATTTATAAGACAACGGTATTGCAGAAGAATTATCAGTCCAAGGTCTTGCAGATAAAGCCAAAAGAGGCACTGTCTATGCAGTATCACCTGCGTCGCGAGGAGTATTGGACTGTCGCACACGGCAATGGTACAGTGTTTGTTGGTGACTCCAAAATGCAGGTGCATCCCGGCAGCATGATATTTATTCCTAAGGGGTGCAAACATAGGCTTGTTAATGATTCAACAGATGATGATCTAATCGTTTGCGAAGTGCAAATAGGCGATTACTTTGGCGAAGACGACATCGTACGTGTGGATGATCGTTACGGCAGAAACAGAACCGACGAAAGGATATGAGTGACAACTGTAGCTTTTATACCTGTTAGAGGCGGAAGCGTCTCCATACCTTTGAAGAACATTAAACCAATGTGCGGCAAGCCGCTGGTATACTGGACGGCAAAAGCTGCTAATGATTGCCCGGAGATAGACAAAGTTGTTATTGCTACCGATAGCGATGATATCAAGCAAGTTGCAGAAGGTTTTGGGTTTGAAAAACTGGAGGTTGTGGATAGGGGAGCAGAGACTGCAACCAATACTGCCTCGACCGAATCGGTCATGCTCGAATACGCAACGGCACACGCCTTTGACACTATGGTGCTTATTCAGGCAACTTCTCCGTTGCTAAGCTCTGCGGATCTGTCAAACGGTATGGTTGAGTATACAAAGCCGGATGTGGATGGCGTGTTGTCGGTGGTTAAAGACAAGAGCTTTTACTGGCGCACAGGTGCAGATGGCACCGCTGCCCCGATAAACTACGACGTTTATGCGCGTCCTCGCAGGCAAGACTTTGACGGCTGTTTTAAGGAAAACGGAGCTTTTTATATCAGCTCTCGGGAAAGGTTGTTAAGCAGTGGCAACCGTGTTTCGGGTCGTTTAGCTTTAGCTGTGATGCCACCCGAGACGGCTTTTGAGATAGACGAGCCTGAGGACTGGATCATTATCGAAGCTTTGCTCAAAAGGCGGATTAAGCCACAGCCATTCGACTTTTCACGCGTTAAGATGTTTTTGACCGATTGCGATGGCTGCCTAACGGACGGTGGCATGTATTACACCGAAAGCGGTGACGAACTTAAGAAGTTTAATACTCGTGACGGCATGGCGTTTCAGCTATTGCGCGAAAGAGGCATTAAGGTGGGCATCATCACAAGCGAAAACAGCGAGGCCGTGCGTAAACGTGCAGCTAAACTCAAGTTGGACTTTTTGGAGCTTGGCTGCAAGAACAAACTGCAAGCGGTAACAGCTATTTGTGAGCAAGAGGGCATAACGCTAGGCGAAGTCGTTTATATTGGTGATGATATCAACGATATTGCCTTGCTCTCACGCGTAGGCATATCTTGCTGTCCAAACGATGCTCAAGTAGAAGTAAGCGCCGTAGTGCAATATATAGCACAGGCTAAAGGTGGGGATGGAGTGATCAGAGAAGTGGCGAGGCTGGTGTTAGGCGAGGCACAAGCTGTAGAAGTGGCAAGTGCCTAGGTTTTCCTAGCGCTAAGAAGCAAAAGATCTGATATTCGAAAGGTTAAAGTTATGAAATCTGCAATCTGGGCTACGCCCGGACCAAGATACGCAAATTTTGGCGATGTCTTACAGTATTTGCTTATAGAGAGATATTTCAAGGGCAAGATCAAGTTTGAACTTGCTGAGATAGGCAGACCGATAAACACAGAGCTGATAGGTCAGTCAAAGAACTTGGTAGTGGGACCGGGAGGCATTCTTGTTGGCACACAAGGTGCTAAGGCTCTATATAGAAACATTTTAAACGACAAAACTTTGGCCAAGTTTGATAAATACGGAACAAAGTTTCATATTTGGTCATCAGGGGTGTTAAGAGTACCCGAAGAAAACGAAAGGCGGCTCGCTAACGAGCTGTTTTCGCGTTGCACTTATATTGCTACTCGGGCTAATATCGAAATAGATTTCATTAAGAGTATAACTCCTGAGGCAGAACCGGTATTCTCACCATGTTCTACGATGTTTTTGGATAAGATTCTAAAAGAAGACATGCCGGAATCGATGAAGTCCGACAATGTTGTGCTCAATTTGAACAAGGATAACTTTAGGGAAGGGCTATATCTGCGCAGCCCCATCCATAGATTTATAGAATATGCTAACTCCGAAGGTCTGAAGTGCGTTTTGATGGCCAACAGTGTGCATCAAGATACAAATATGGATATGCTCAAGACATTTAATCTGCTCAGAAGCGATCACAGACTTGAAGATCTTTTGATTGACTACTACAACACCATTGAAACTCAAGGCCATGATGCATATCCTCCGGGTAAGCTTTCGGCAGAAGTGCGCGAGTATGCTTTTAGAAACGCCAAGACCTTTCCAAGGCGATACAACAAGACGCGTTTTGCTTTTGGCAAGCGTCTGCATGCTTGGTTGCCGTTCTTTTCTTACAATACGCCGGCTGCATTCATTGGTACAAAAGCGCGACGCGGAATGCCAAAGGATTATTTTGGTGAGGAGCTTGGCGAAGCTTTTTTGTGCGAGGTGCCGGAGCGAGCAAGAAACATTGGTGACTTGCATCGCATCTCGGAGGCGATGATTAACAAGTTGCGATACTACATCAAATATGAGGACAGACTGGTGGCAAAAATTGCCGAGCGACGCGAGGAGTTATGGGAGCTCTTTGAAAAACGTGCTGCTGAGTTATATGAGTCAATGGATTAGGCTTGTATTTTAGATATTAAGGTTGGGTAGATGAAATCAGCAATTTGGGCAACACCGGGTCCGAAATACTTTAACTTTGGTGATGTCTTACAGCACTTACTAATAGAAGAATACTTCAAAGATAAGATCGAGTTTAAGCTGGCACCGATCGCGCTTCCGCTGGATAAGGAGCTTATCGGGCAAGCCAAGAATATAATTGTAGGTCCGGGAGGGATTCTTGTTGGCACACAAGGTGCTAAGGCTCTATATAAAAACATCCTCAACGATGAAAATTTTGCTTTACTTGATGAGGCTAATACCAGTTTTCATATATGGTCTTCCGGTGTCTTATGGAACCCCAGCGAAGAGGAACGTAGATCTTCTAACGAACTATTCAGTCGCAGCAGATTCATTGCTACCAGGGCTAACATCGAGATTGATTTCATCAAAAGCATTACGCCTGATACCAATCCGGTATTTTCGCCATGCTCAACGATATTTATGGATAAGATACTTGGCGATAAATTATCAAAGCCTAATAAGGCCGATATAGTTGTGCTAAATGTGAATGCTGCGAATTTTGAGAATCGGCTTTGCTATCACGACCCGACACAGCGGTTTGTGGATTATGCAAAGTCCGAAGGCCTAGACTGCATGTTGATGTCAAACTGCGCGCATGTTGATACAAATCCCAAGTTGCTGGAGAGCTTTAATCTGATCAGACTAGACTCTAGGCTTGAGACCATTTTGGTAGATTACTTCACGACTATCGCCAAAGAAGGTCAAGATGCATATCCTTTTGGAAAACTTACTACAGCTGTGCGAGACTATGCGTTTAGAAACGCTGCTTACTTTCCTGAGAGACACAACAATGCTCGCTTTGCTTTTGGCAAACGCCTACATTCTTGGTTGCCGTTTTTCTCGTTTAATACTCCTGCTGCATTTATTGGTGCCCAAGCAAGGCGTGGAATGCCGGTGGATTATTTTGGTGAGCAATACGGAAACGATTTCCTTTGTGACATCCCGGTAGCTGCCGGAAGCTTAGAGGACTTGCATAAAAGTACTGATGCGATGATCGATAAACTTAAGTATTACATCAAAAATGAAGATATGTTGGTAGCAAGAATAGCCGAGCGACGAGAAGAATTATGGGAAGTATTTGAAACAAGAGCCGCAGAACTATACGATTCATTGGACTGAGACATGTTGGTAAGGAAACAGGGTGTATAGAAGAGTAAAAAGGGCTAGGCTAAATAGTGTGGTGAGGAAACTCATCAAATACGATGTTGTGTCGTTTGATATTTTTGACACACTGGTATTTCGTCCATTTGCGAATCCCACAGATCTGTTTGAACTGCTGGGTTCAACTCATAACTACGTAAATTTCAGAGCTCTGCGCCAAAAAGCAGAGCGCGATATCAGAGACGAGACCTTGGCTGTAGAGGGTCATAGAGAAACAACTATCGACAAAATATACCAAAAGCTAAGCGAGTACACGGCTATTGATGCACAAGCCGGCGCAAAGCTGGAATTTCAAGCAGAGTTGAACTTTTGTTATGCAAATCCGTATATGAAAAGCATTTTTGATGCACTTATCCAAAACGGCAAGCGGGTAATTTTGGTGTCCAATATGTATTATCCCGCCAAAATGCTTGAACAGTTGCTGGAAAGTTGTGGTTACACCGGATATGAAAAACTATTTGCAAGCTGCGACCATAATCTGAACAAAAGAAACGGCGAGTTATTTAAATACATCAATTACAGCTATTTTGAGAAGGACTCAATTGGAGCTGACTTCAGTGTCATTCATATCGGTGACAATACCGAGGCAGACATAAAAGGAGCCGAAGCCGCCGGTTGGGATAGTCATGCTTACGGCATTTGTAGCAACCCAAACAAAGACTTCCAAGGACTTTCATATCTGGTGGGCAGCTGTCATAAAGCTGTGGTGCAAAACTTTCTCAACAACGGTTACTCGACCATTGAGGTTCCGCACAGGGATACAGTCATGTGGCGACTTGGGTTTATGTATGCAGGACCGATGATCCTCGGGTATCTCAACTTTATAAATAACTACTGCAAGACAAATGATGTGGATAAGATTTTCTTTCTTGCAAGAGATGGGTATTTTCTCCAAGAAATATACGATCAATTGTATCCGGGTATTGCCAGCGAATATGTTTACTGGTCGCGTAGCGCAATGCTTTCCAACATGCCTGAGTATTATATGGATGAGTGTTTTAACCACTATTTTAGAAGGCGCTTTAACGCTAATGAGAAGCAAGCGAACATTGATGATGCGCTTTCTTGGTTATCGCTGGAGACTTTAAAAGCAGCTTGGTTGAAAGAGTACCCTGAGCAAGAGCTGATCACAACAGAAAACGTCTTGGAGTTTCAAAGGTTCTTTATAAAACACAAGGACGTTTTTGTGGCCGGCTGCAATGGTAGGGGCGACAGACTGGAGGCGTATTTTAAAGATCTGGCAGTAAACGCTGCTCACATTTTGATAGTTGATGTTGGTTGGCGAGGAACCGGCGCGGTATCGCTGAGAAAGCTGCTATGCGAGGTCTTTAAGTTGGATTGCAAGGTCAGTGGTTGCGTGTTTGGCAACATAACCGACGGCAACGATTTTGACTCCGGGCTGACCACGCATGATCTTCTTAGCGCATATGCTTTTTCGGAGCTGACAAACAAAGGCGAAGGCGACTTCTTTAGGGCTTATAGAGCAGCACTCACTCCGGTTGCAGAGATATTTCTGGCTAGTGCTCCTGCTCCGTCGTTTTTGAGTTACTTGGATAATGGTGAGAGTTTGGAGCTGAGTTTTGATGCGCCGGAGATAGAAAACTACGCTCGTATCCGCGAGATACATAGTGGTGCCAGAGACTTTATTGAAGAATATGTATGTCGAGTGGGGTCAGACCCATCGCTACTTAAGATAAATGGGTATGACGCATTTACCCTGTTTAAGTTGTTGATGAAAGACCCTATGCTCGAATCAGGGATCGGCTCGTTTGTACATGGTCAATTCATGACCAAAGACGAGGCAGATGAAATTCGCTTCTCCAGGCTATCGGAGTTTTGGGATCAGCAAGCGTACCTGGCAAAGCTGGAGGATAAGTCATGAGGGTTTTATACTATGGGCTTACCGCATATCATTTTTTGTGTTTTGCTCTCCACAAGTTTAACAATAGATCTTCAGATACAGCAGTTTTGTGCTTGCCGGAGCATATAAACGAGAGCAAATACTACAAACAGAGATTTCTCGATAGTGGGCTGTTTGATGAAGTTGTGTTTTATACAGAACCAAAGCTGGAGCAAGAAACTTCTGTAGACCAAAACTTGCAGATAATACAAAACCACTACAAAAAGACGCTTTTGGTAGACTTGAAAAGTTTTGACGAAGTGTATGTGGCAGACGACCAATATGCTTTTGGTGCGTATCTTGTGCTAAACAAGATACGGTATAACTTCTTTGAAGATGCTTGCGGCAGGCTGTCAACGGAAGATATTTTGGCTGCTCACGTTTTGCATTCAAACCCCATGCGTGGCAAGATCGCCGACAAGCTTAAGCTGTATGGAAACTCTGAGTTTGTGGATAAGCGGCTAGGTGATCTTAAGCACCAACGCGAAGGCTACAGCAATCCCAAAGATAAGCATTTTTCTGCAACTGAGCTAATTGACAAGCTTAACGTTGCTCAAAAAGAAATGATGGTTAAGCTCTTTTGCAACATTGACGAAGACATTTATGAAGTAATGGGGCGTGGTGACAACTATGCGCTTTTGCTTACTCAGCATTTTATTAATCTGAGGATT
>DBCW01000043.1:0-5467 GCA_002293265.1 Eggerthellales bacterium UBA948 | reverse complement strand
CCCGCACCCATCAGACATTCATGGGCTTTACAAGAACTGGTTTCCCGGAGCGCATATGTTGCCCAGACTATTGTTGTCTGAGCTTATCTTGATGTTTATGAGTAAGTTTGATGTGGCGGTGTCTGCTAACTCTACCTCGGTCTACACCCTTGCAGATCATGCTGATAGGATCGTCTGTCTGGATCAGGCTTTTGAGAATCAGTTTACGATGATCCACAGATATTATGTGGCTTTGCACTATCTAGCCACCATGAATGAGTGTCTGAGCATTGAATGCATGGGCACGGTATCTGAGGCTTTGCTGGAAGCGCTCAACGAAGCATATAAACTTGTGGATATGTCCGATACGCCTTTGGTTGATAAACCTGCCGGTGGAGTAAACGTAAAGGTAGTTGGAGCGCTTAATAAGGATACACGCGAAGAGCTGCTGGCGGCCTACACAGATGCTACTGAACATGATGTCTTTGTGATATTAAACGCCGATGCAGGAATTAGCTTTTTTGACGAATCGATGAAGGGCGATCTTGCTGTAATTGAGCTAAAGATAGCTGAGCAGGGAGAAATCTTAAAGAGAACAACGAAGGAACACCTATACGTGTTGAGCAAAAACCGTGACTATAGAGAGCTGGTGTTGCAGGTGAAGACAAATATTGAACTGCCATATAGTGGAATTATTGTGGAGGTTGACTCAAGCCAGTCAGCTGTTGCAAAAACGGCAGCGGGTATCAACGCAGCTATGGAGCGACGTTTTATCGAGATAAGCAATCAATCGCGAGATCCGTACTTTACTCTCAAGGATGACTGGGCAGCGCCGACAAAAGCGACAGAAAAGTCCGGTAGCGGAGTAAGAAAATTTGCAGGAAGAGTAAAAAGAAAGATCAAAAGAACAGTAGGTTTGAAGTAATGAAGAAGCTACTTAGAAAACTGTTTAAACTGGAATACGACAAGCAAGGCTACATCTTTACTGTATTTGGTAAAAAGTTTAAGAAGTCTTCTACAAAGGTAGCGCTGAGGTATCTGCGCAAGCGAGTAGAAGAAGAGCTTGAGGCTACAAATCTGCACTTAAAGATCAGCAACGCAAAAACTTTCGAGTTTGAAAAAAGCCTCAAAGAACTCAAAAGAGATATTAAAGATGTCGTAAGAGAGAACAACTACAAAATGTTGGATCAGCAAGAGGGGATAGACAATATAAACGACAAGTTGGATACCCTCATCAAGCTAATGAAGGAAAGCAACAAATAAAAATGTCACTCCCACATCCACCTGTCATTCCCGCGAAGGCGGGAATCCATAGTCGCAGTTAGGAGTCCACATGTATTACCATAAGGATCCAACACCCAGAGCGACAATCGAGGAGATCACCACTAAGTTAAAAGACTACGACACAGTGTCATTTGCTATTTTTGATACTTTGCTGTACCGAAAAGTAGACACCGTAAATGATCTATTCCTTATCATGGCAGCGGAGATGGATTTCGAAGGGTTTCTCAGCGCCAGAAGAGAATCCGAGGCAGCCGCTCGCCAAAGAAAACTCAAACGCAAGAACAACAAAGAAGTAGTATTGGCAGAAATATACGATGTTTTGCAGGAATACTACGGTATTGATAAAAAGTGGATGGAAAGAGAGCTGGAGCTAGAACTAGAGCTGGCAACATCAAATCCCTTTATTAAGGAAGTCTACATCTGGGCCAAAAAGGCAAAAAAGACAATCATGTTTACCGGCGACACATATTTACCAAAGCAAACCGTGGAAACAATGTTGGTAAATAATGGCTACAGCGAATACGACCGCTTATATTTGTCAAACGAGCTTGGACTAAGAAAAGCCGACGGCAGTATGCAGGCATTGATCGTCAAAGATTGCGGTAATACCCATGTAATACACATTGGCGACTCAGAAACTGCAGACTACATTAAGTTTAAAGAAGCCGAGCTGGATGCAATCTATAACCCTGATCAGAAGCGCTTTAAGCGTTATAGCGATAACGATGGCTTTGCCGGCAGCACTTACAATGCCGTTATCAACAACAATATGGGCTGCGGTATGTGGAATGATAATCTTCACTACGACCACGGATTTAGAGTAGGTGGCGTTTTAGTTGCAGGCTACTCGATGTATCTAAATGATCTTGCAGGAAAGCTAAAAACTGACAAGATACTATTTCCCGGTTGCGATGGCGATGTGCTTTTAAACATCTACAACAAGTACTTTAAGCAAATAGATAATTCTCAAATAGAGTTATCAACAAACGCCATCCTAGCTGTAACTGCACAAAGATACTTTAGCGAGCTGATTGCAAATACTGTGCTAAAAAGGGTCGAGGAGTGCCGAGAAAGAAACACTATTGCGGAGATCTTTGTTGAGACAGGGTTTGATTATCTTGTCGAGTATCTGGAGGACAACGATATCGAAATGTTCCTGTTTCCGGCGCGCCTTAAAAAGGGCAAACTGGAGGAGTTCTTATGGGAACACAAAGACCTGGTTGTTCGGCACAATGAGCCCGGTGTTAAAGCTGCAAAGCAGTACTTCTCCGAAATCATCGGTGACAGCAAATCGCTTCTTATTGCCGGCGTAGGTTGGGATGGTGGTTACATCTCGGCATTTAAGCACTTTGTTCAAACTCACTTTCCCGAGAAGGAGATTGAAGTTAAGGGAGCTTTGCTTTGCACCAGTAAGACATTTTCACTTAAAGTGCCAATGCATAAGCAAGACGTTTTTTCCTACATCTTCTCACCGCATGCAAATATGGATATGACTCGCTTCATGTTGCCGGCTAATAAGACCGAGCAAGAGTTGGATCTGTTTAAAAAGCCTTTAGAATACCTGTTTGCTATGAAACAAGCGTCTCTTGCCGGATACGCATTGGATGGCGAGGGCAATGTGCAGTTTACCAGGACAGCACTGGAACCCAAAAATCAACAGGAGATTGAGTTGATTGAGCAGGGAATGACGCATTTTGTGGAGGAGTATTGCGAGTATGCAAAAAGTGCTTATATAAATAGCATAATAGAGCTTAAAACGATTAATCCGTACGTGGCATTTGGTCCTTTAAGGGGAGCTATAAAGCAAGTTGATTATTGTTATCAGGTCTATAAGAACTTCAGCTACGGCACAGAATGCTTGTTAGCTGTACCGGAAGATGTTGACGCGCCTTTGTTTGAAAGCATTTTTGAGGACAAATATCGTGTGGGCGAAGTGGAATATGCTCTACAAGAGCAAGTAGGCGCAACGTCCGGGGCAAAGATACTGTTTGTTTCTGCCGGTATGGGATACGACGGTGCTCCGAACAGCTTGCTTGCAGCTTGTAAAACTGTTAAAGCGGCAGGCTATCGTCCGATAGTTTGGACCATGCATGATGGTTTATTTAAAAGAGAGTTTTTAAAAGCCGGCATCCCTGTTGAGTGTGTGCCTGAAGGTGAACTGCATGATGACAAAGTCCAAGAAATTGTCAGTTCTGTAGATATGGCATTATGCAATACGATAATGACAGGCGCGTACGTAGAGGAGCTGCAAAAGTATGTTCCGATGATTTGGTATATTCACGAAGCCGGCAATATCTATGATTTTATTAGTGCTAAGCCCGAAAGGCTAAAAACGCTTAAGGGCAACACAAACATTTGTTGTGTGAGCGAGCATGCAGCAGGTGTGATCGAAAAACTCTCAGAGACCTCGGTAAAAGTTGTTCACAATTGCGCAGAAGACCTGTCAGAATACGCCAAACCTTATTCTTTTTTGGAAGGTAACAAGGTAAAGTTTGTACAACTTGGCACATTGGAACATATAAAGGGCTATGATATTTTTGTGGGAGCTTTCTTGGCGATGCCAAAAGAGTATCAAGATAGAGCTGAACTTTATTTTGCCGGAAAATTTGTTAATACATCGGCCTCTTTTGCCTCAAAGATGTTCTACGAGATTCGCAACAACGACAATGTGCATTATCTCGGACAGATCAGAAATGAAAAAAAGAAGATTGAAATCTTGTCAGAGATGGATGTCGTAGTAGTAGCCTCAAGAGATGAGTCAAGTTCGCTAGTAGCCCTAGAAGGCGCTATGCTTTCAAAACCCTTGATAGTTACCGAGAACGTAGGCGCAAAATACATGGTGGATGCCTCAAACGGTTACATAGTAGAAACAGGCAGTATCGAAGCCCTAAAAGATGCATACATGAGAATCATTGACAACAGCGCGCAGCTGATGGACATGGGCAAAGCATCACGCAAAAAATACGACAAACTGGCAAATATGAACATCTATCGCAAAAACATACTGGCATTGATTAAAGAGAAGCTAGGGCATAAACCACGCAAAAATCTGTCAATAAAAAACCTATTCGGACTAAAAAGCAATTCCGACAATGCCACCCTCGCATCCCCCTCAAACCCCACATCCCCCTCTGCCACTCCCGCATCCTCCTCTCCAAAAATAATAGTATCCTTAACCACAGACCACGCCAACATCCAATCAACGCACACGACAATAGACTCCCTGTTAGACCAAAGCCAACAACCCGACCACATACAACTATGGCTAGCCCGTGAACAATTCCTTGGTGGCATTGACGACCTGCCAACAGAACTCACCTCACGCGAAGGCAATATCTTTAGCATCAAATGGTGCAACGAAAATCTGGGCGATCACAATAAGTATCTGCACGCCATGCAAGAACACCCAAACGACATAGTAATTACAGTGGAAGACGGTCTGCTATACGACTTCGATTTCATAAACGTACTGCATGCAAGCTATGTAAAACACCCGCGGGCAATCTCGGCGATGCGAACCTCGCTAATGATGTTTAAACCCAATGGAGAGTTGCGTGGTTACGATAACTGGTTGTATGGGTACACGATCTATGACAAACCCAGTCACCAGCTTATTCCAATAGGAAGTTGGGGCGTTTTATATCCACCACATTCAATTTCGCAAGGAGCATTTAACGAGCAAGCCATTAAAGAGTGTCGTCCGGACGAGGCTGACATCTGGCTCAAGCTAATGGCATCCGTGCTTGGCACACCGGTTGTAACTCCAAGCGAGAGAATGGCACCAACAAAGTATGAAGGAGCAGCAAAAAGCACCACACCGCCTTTGGCAAACGCAATAATAGCCAAACAAAACGACAGCGCAATAAGCAGGACGATAAAACACATAGAAGCAACAGTAGGGGAAAGCAAAAAGTTACTACAATTAATTCGCAGCGGAATTGCATAATTTATAAACTAGAGTACCCTCCCTGCTTTTGCAATAAGAAAACAGTAATACAAAAGTGGAGAGCATGCAATTTTTAAACAAAAACAATCCAACTTGCCAAACAAAAACAGTCCAACTTGCCAAGCTGAGGTATTTTTACACCTAATAATATGGTAAAACACAAAGTGAAAATAAGGTAAAATCAATAGTCGCAACAAGGTAAAATATTAATGCAATCTGGGCGAGATAAGTTTACTGCGTATTACGCTGCCATCGGTG
>DBCW01000073.1:45551-47778 GCA_002293265.1 Eggerthellales bacterium UBA948 | reverse complement strand
AGCTATGGGCATTTTTCGATAATTAAAGTACCCCAGCGCCTTTTTACCACAGGTTATCAGATCACACTCCAGACCTTCGCCTTTCATCTTGGTGATGTACTTATCGGCAGCTCTAAGCACATTGCTGTTAAAGCCACCGGCAAGGCCACGGTCAGATACCACTACGATGACCGCAACACGACCGGAGTCGTTTTTCTTGGCCAGTAATGGACTTTCTGAACCGCTGGAGCGCTTGGCGATGTTTTGCAACACTTCAACCATTGCAACTGCATAAGGAGTAGCCTCAACAATGCGGTCGGTTGCGCGCCTAATTTTGGCCGTTGCGACCATCTCCATCGTACGCGTGATCTGCTTGGTCGAGTTGACCGAGTTGATTCGTTTTTTTATTACGCGCAGGGACGGCATTGATCCTACCCTTCAACCGAGAATTGACCCTTAAAGGTCGCGATCGCGTCTTTGAGAGCAGCAATCGTCTCGTCAGTTAGTTTCTTCTCTTTCACGATCGACTCGCCGAGTTCCGGACGAGTTGAACGCATGAATTGCAACAGCTCAGCACGGAAGCGAAGTACGTTTGACACCGGTAGGTCATCCAAGAAGCCTTCATTACCGGCAAAGATCGCAATGATCTGCTCCTCTACAGGCATTGGCACGTAACGACCTTGTTTTAAAAGCTCGGTCATGCGAGCACCACGATTGAGCTGATCTACTGTGGCCTTATCAAGGTCTGAGCCAAACTGGGCAAAGGCCTGAAGCTCACGATAAGCAGCCAAGTCCAAACGGAGTGAACCTGCAACCTGTTTCATAGCTTTGATCTGAGCGTCTCCACCTACGCGAGATACAGAGATACCTACGTTAACAGCCGGACGTTGTCCTTGGAAGAACAGGTCGGACTGGAGGAATATCTGTCCGTCGGTGATCGAGATAACATTTGTCGGGATGTATGCAGATACGTCACCGGCTTGGGTCTCGATGATCGGCAATGCCGTGAGAGAACCGGAACCATTTGCAGCAGACATCTTAACAGCGCGCTCCAGCAAGCGAGAGTGCAAGTAGAAAACGTCACCGGGATAGGCCTCGCGTCCGGGAGGACGACGAAGTGTCAGCGACATCTGGCGATAAGCAACGGCTTGCTTGGAAAGGTCGTCGTAAATGCAAAGCACGTGACGACCGGGGTTGCTTTCGCTTGCCGGTTGTCCGTCTTCACCGTTATAGATGAAGTATTCACCCATAGCAACGCCGGCCATTGGAGCGATATATTGTAGTGGTGCAGAGTCAGAAGCTGTGGCGGAAACGATGATGGTGTAATCCATGGCACCATAACGCTCAAGCGTCTCAACAACCGTAGCTACAGTTGAGGCTTTTTGACCGATGGCAACATAGATGCAGATCAGGTCTTTACCTTTTTGATTGATGATCGTGTCTACCGCAATAGCCGTTTTACCGGTCTGACGGTCTCCAATAATCAACTCACGTTGACCACGACCGATTGGGATCATTGCGTCGATGGCTACGATACCGGTCTGCACCGGCTCGTTAACACCTTGGCGCTCAACAACGCCCGGAGCACGAAACTCCACAGGGCGTGTACCTTCGGCCTTTATGGCACCCTTACCGTCGATGGGCTCGCCTAGTGGGTTTACAACACGACCGAGGAACTCCCTACCTGATGGTACTTCCACGATACGTCCTGTTGTACGCACCTGATCATTTTCCTTGATCGATGTAACGTCACCAAGAAGTACAGCACCGACCTCATCTTCTTCCAGGTTAAGCGCCAGTCCAAAGACTGATTTGCCTTCCTGACTTACGAACTCAAGTAGCTCACCGGCCATAGCGCCTTTAAGACCATCGACACGAGCGATACCGTCACCAATCTGAATAACGGTTCCGACCTCGCGAGACTCGACACTGGTCTTAATAGCGTCTAGCTGCTTGCGCAAAATCGCATCTATTGAGCTAGCGGTAATTTCCGCCATCTACCATTCACCTCCGATAGAAATTAGTGTTCGGTCTGAAAATGCACTTCATCTGCTGCGTCGCGCTGCACTTACCTTCGAACGCGTACAAGGAGTACGCTTATCTCAGGCGCGCTTTTCGCTTCTTGCAGCTAAAGCACCTTTTCAAACCTCATTTTAATATTTTCAACCTAGGGCTCGTTATCTCGCTTCTTTGAAGCTTGATAACTCGCCCATCTTTCTTACAAACCGGCGGCAAGTGCCAAGCGGGC
>DBCW01000073.1:0-45488 GCA_002293265.1 Eggerthellales bacterium UBA948 | reverse complement strand
GAGCGGAATACTTTTTCTTTATGCTGTCTCGTAGGGCATCATCTAACTCTACTACGGTAGTTACATCGATAAACACCGCGCCTAGCTCTTCTTCTGCCAGATAGACATAACTTTCTGCCACTCTTGGCAACATGTCTATTTCTTCACGATCGACAAGCACACCTAAGACCTCGACTACAGATGCGTTAAAGCCATTAAATACTTCTTTAACTATCCCGGCACGAGTTGCACCCGGTATGGTGCGATCTGTAAGAGTAGCGCGAAGTTCCATATTGGCTCGCACTGCTTTTGAGACCTGCTCGAGTTGTCCGGAGACCTCAAATACTGTACCTTCTGCCTTTGCTGCATCAAGCAGCGTCTGAGCATAGATACCAGTGGCCTTACGTATGACTGTGCGATCAGTTGGCATTGAGACTACCTGCCTCGGTTAGATAATGTTCAATTAGACGACGATGCTCTGCATCGTTAAGGTCGTTGCCAATCAACTTGCCGGCAACAGCAACCGAAAGATCGGCTACACTGCTTTGCAGTTGTGCAATAGCCACCTTTGTCTCTACTTCGATAGCTGCGTTAGCTTTCTCAACAAGCATACGGGCATCTTCTTGCGCTTGAGTCATCATCTCGGCGCGCACAGCATCTCCCGTTGTCTTTGCATCAGCAATGATCTGAGCAGCTTGTTTCTTAGCATCGTCAAGCATAGCTTTATTCTCTGCTAAAAGACGCTCGCTTTCTACCTTTGCAGCCTCAGCGCGCTCCAGAGAATCCTTGATGGTAGCTTGGCGCTTATCGACCATGCCGATAAATGCCGGCCAACCAAACTTAGCCAAGATAATCCAAAGAGCGATAAAGCCTATGAGCATCGGTATCCACTCACCCAAAACCGGGATCAGTAGTCCAATACCACCGCTACTACCACCTTCAGCTGCAAAAGCCAAGGTTGGGATGCTAATAACTGCTGCGGTCGAGAAGGCAGATGCAACCATTAGTTTTTTTAAGGTTGTTCTCACTTACTCACCTCTGTCCAGCCTAAGTGTCCGATAATACATGCCACTAAACGGCCATGGCCACAAACGCGAGGGCAAATCCCATCAAAGCGAGTGCCTCAGACATAGCAGCAGACATGATGAACAGCGTAAAGATACGGCTATACAGCTCAGGCTGACGAGCAACTGCGCCCATGGCACCATTACCTGCTAGACCCACACCGATTCCACCACCGATAGCAGCTAAACCAAATCCGATGACACCAAGACCAAAACCTGAGAGTGTGAAAATTGTTTCCACAATTCCTCCTTACTTGAGCCGAGGCTTTCTTCCCCGACACGTCACTTCCATATTACGAGCTGAGCATGCGCAATATGTATCTTGCAACAACCTACAATTACTAACTACAAAACAACAAGCGGCTTTCAAGGTTAGGCTTAAATCCCCGCTTATCTCCAAATATTAATGCTCTTCTGTCGCCAGGAATACGTACACACTTGAAAGCAGTGTAAATACGAATGCCTGAACGCAAGCAACGAAGAGCTCCAGCGCATATAACACTGTTAGCAACAACAGCCACAAAATACCCACGAAACCAAAAGGCAAAGCCTCAAGGCTGAACGATGTGATAAGTGGCGTTATGAATGCTGTTGTAAGCAACGCAAGAACACCAAGCAAAAGGTGTCCGGCGAACATATTGGCAAAAAGACGAACGGACAGTGTAAGCAGGCGAAGTACCATGGAGAAGAACTCCAAGAACCAGATAAAGCCTGCCAGCGGTGCCGGTTTTAGCCCTTTGGGGGCAAATGAAAGCATGTAATGCTTAAAGCCCTGAGCCTTTAGGCCGTGATATGTGAAGTAAATAAATGAAATTACAGTGAGTACCAGCGTTGTAGATATGGTACCGGTTGCGGCTTTTGAGCCGGGAATCACACCAACCAAGTTGGCGACTAAGATAAAAATGAAGATGGTGAGAAGAAACGGCATGTGCTTTTTAGCCGCAGGACCCAACACACCATACCCAAGTTCATTTTGAGTAAAACTGACAAAGAATTCAACTACGCCTACGTACCTATTTTTTGGTACCAAAGACAGTTGCGATTTAGCTGTAAAGACGATGGTTGCAACTAAAAGAAGAATGAGGATGATGAAAGGCGTGTAAGTTGTGATAGGCCCATACATCGGAGCCGTCGACACTGTACTAATCAAGTGTTGAATGGCTGCGTCTAAACCAGCAAAAGGATCCAATTGTCACTCCCTTTATTTCTTGATACTTCTGACCTGTAATACTGCAAAAACTATTATGCTTAATAAAAAGACGGCAATACACGCTATTCCGAATATCAGTACCTGCTGTGGAACAAAGAGCCAAAACAACAGCATCATACCAATCATTAGGATAAACGAAACGATAGGAAGGAGCAAGACAAACTTGAATGCCTTCGGCCCACGTTCTGCAAACATTTTGTGGANNGATTTTCCCACCCATCAAAATGTATGGAAGACACCCGATTACCCCAGCTAGGCAACCTAAAACTCCTGCGAGTATCTCCAAATCGCTTTGTCCCTTCTATTTCCCGTCTACAATCAAACGTAGGAATGATACCAGAACTTAAGTTATATTGTGCTAAGTTATGGATAATTTTTTGTGAAACTTACTTTATGAGAGGTAGATGGAAGCTGCTGGCGGTGTCTCCCAAAGCCTGATCGACATTTTCTTTACCCCACCATTGCACAAATACTTTGCAGGCTTGATCTGCGTCTTTTGAATCTACTGCTAATAAAGCATCGCCGGTAGAACGTATCAGGTCGTGATAAATAATATCAAATGATGTCTTGCGCTTATCAAAGTCGCCTACTTCTTCTAAAAACGTTTTTATCGCTTCTACTACCAGGACTTGCCTGTTGTACTGCTCAAATTTTTGCAGGCTCACTGCGCTGCCGGTCACACCCAAACCGAAGCTATAAGAATACAAGTCTTCTCCAGCTATACCAATGTATTCGCGAGCATAATACAAGACCAGATACATTATCAAAACGTCTTCAGCAATGCATATATGTTCGTCCGGTAAATGTTTGAAAGCTCGTTGCAACAGTTTTCTATCGTATACCTTATTCCATAGAGTCCATCTAAAAGACCTGTCACAAAAACAAATATCGATAAGATTGTCACTTGCAATGTTGCCTATATGGGGTGCAATGAAATCTTTTACATCTTGTATTGTCTCTATAGAGTGGTTGTTTGCATTTATTACCGCAGACGGAAAATGCAAGATATCCGGAGAGTATTGATTTAGACTCGCCGCCACAACCTCACAAAACTGCGGTACGTAAGCGTCATCAGCGTCAAGATAGGCTACATATTTTCCACGTGCACTCAGAGCGCCGCTTTTTCGCGCTAATGCTATCCCAAGGTTTTTTGCGTGATATATGATTCTTAGGCGCTTATCTTTTTTCGCAAATGTTTCAGCGATTTGCGCTGTTCCGTCATCAGAGCAGTCGTCAACAACAATGACCTCGATATCATCATAGGTTTGTGATAACGCGCTTTTAAGCGACCTTTCAATACAGCGACTTGCATTGTATGCACATATAACTATTGTTATGAGCGGTCGCTTGCGCAATAAGAACATGCCACTCACCTAAACTCGATCGTCATTATCTTTGATATCGCCTTGTTTTTACACCCGACTCTGCCAGCATTCCTTCTGTAAGCTCATCGGGATAAGCATGCTCAAAAACTATCTCGGTGATGCCGGAGTTTATCAGCATCTTGGCACAAATTATGCAGGGTTGCGTGGTGCAATAGACGATAGCTCCATCGATAGTTATACCGTGCTTGGCTGCTTGGATGATGGCGTTTTGCTCGGCATGTAATCCACGACACAACTCATGCTGTTGCCCCGAAGGAATACCTAGCTGTTCGCGCAGACATCCTCTATCCAAACAGTGCTCTATGCCTTGCGGAACACCATTGTAGCCGGTGGCCAAGATGCGTTTGTCTTTAACGATGACCGCTCCCACAGCCCGTCTCCTGCAGGTTGTTCTTCTCGCTACCTGGTGCGCAATCTCCATAAAGTATTGATCCCAATCCGGGCGTTTATCTAACTTTTTGGCACTTGATGCTACCACCAAATCAACACTCGCCAAATCCGGTACCATATCACTTACTTTGGCTGTTGTACTATCGTCTGTACTCGCGCATCCACATCCACATCCACAGCTTGCGCTATCAGCTGAGACGCTTTGATCGGTTTTGCTCATGCTCTCCCCTATTTATAACTCCGGATAAAGTGGTCGTTTATCCAACAAGCTTGTAACTTGATCCTTAACTGCAGCAAGAGCGCCGGGATCGTTTTGTCCAAACACAGCTTTTGCAATGCAAGAACCAACTTCGCGCGCATCTTGCTCGTCAAACCCGCGTGTTGTGATAGCCGCCGAACCCACTCTGATGCCGCTGGCAACAAAAGGCGAACGCGTTTCATTTGGAATAGTGTTCTTGTTTACCGTTATGCCCAATTCATCCAAGAGGTTCTCGGCATCCCTACCGGTAATATCACCGTCTGTTAGATCAACCAACCCTAAGTGATTATCAGTGCCTCCGGACACCAGACGCAAACCACCTTCAACGATTGCCTCACCCATAGCCTTCATGTTTACTTTTACTTGCTTGATATAGATTTTAAACTCCGGTTGCAGCGCCTCGCCAAAAGCAACAGCCTTGCCGGCAATTACATGCTCCAGCGGACCGCCTTGAGAACCGGGAAATATTGCTTTATCGATACGCGTGGCAATTTCTTCGTCATTTGTTAACACCAGGCCTCCGCGAGGTCCGCGCAGGGTCTTGTGAGTTGTAGATGTAACAACGTCAGCAAAAGGCAGTGGGTTTGGATGCTCGCCTGCGGCGATCAAGCCGGCGATATGTGCGACATCAGCCATCAAATACGCACCCACTTCTTTGGCAATGGTACCGAAGCGCTCAAAATCCAAAACGCGTGGGTAGGCACTTGCACCCACGATAATCATCTTAGGGCGGGTCTCTTTTGCAATGCGCTCGACCTCATCCATATCTATGAGCTCGGTTTGGGGGTCTACGCCGTACTCTTTTATGTTGTAGAGTATGCCGCTAAAGTTAACGGCGAGACCGTGAGTCAGGTGTCCACCGTGCGCAAGACTCATGCCCAGCACTGTGTCGCCCGGTTTTACCAAAGCCATATATGCCGCCAGATTGGCGTTAGCTCCGCTATGTGGCTGCACGTTAGCAAAGTTTGCGCCAAAAAGTTTTGTGACGCGCTCGATGGCCAATCTCTCAACTTCATCAACCACATCACAACCGCCGTAGTACCGTTTTCCCGGATAGCCCTCGGCATATTTATTGGTCAAAACGCTGCCAACAGCTTCCATAACTGCAGGAGAAGTAATATTTTCTGAGGCGATAAGTTCGATCTGTGTACGTTGACGATGAAGTTCGTCGTTGATGATTTTTGCAACAGCGCCATCTTGCGCATCGAGAAACTCAAAAGACATTTGAGACCTTTCCGTTTAACTTGATGGATTCTTACGAATCATTGAGGTGTTCATTATAGAGCAAAGTGCGCTTCTAACAATATGCAGATTATCGCGCAAAAGTGTAAACCCGCATTACGCATATGCGATCATCGGGCTTATGGTTATAAAGCGATATCTGTCATTTCCGCGTAGGCGGGAATGACAACTTGGGTTAGGCACATCGTTTTCAGACAGTCTGACCGGTCATGTTTTGTTCCAGAAACTATGGGCATTAGTTTTTTTGCTTGCGTACTAAGACAATTATCAGCACCACAACAACAATAATAACGGTTGTAAAACAGCAGAATAGAGCAATGAGGATTAGCTCTGGGATTCCTATCCCAAAAAACGGACCCGCGAGTGCCGCAAACAGGTTTTTATGTAAAAGATGAACGAGAAGAATTGACAACATTACAACCTCCATCACATTTATGCATGATCCTGTATATTGCTGGCAAGTATATCAAAGTTTTTATCGTTCAAGATCAGTTATTTTGTCTACCCGACCAGCGTGCCTGCCACCGGCAAACTCTGTGGAGAAAAAGGCTTCAAGTATCTGTTCGTTTGTCTCTTGCGGCACAAAGCGCGCTGAAATTGCTACTATGTTGGCATCGTTATGCTCTCTGGCTAATACAGCAAACTCCGGAGACGTCACGTTGGCTGCACGAATACCGGATATTTTGTTGGCAGATATTGACATACCAATTCCACTTCCACAGATGAGAACACCTTTTTCAGCCTCTCCCCCAGCCACGGAAGTGGCAACTTTGGCGGCAAAATCCGGGTAGTCAACGCGGTCGTCGGTTTCTGGGCCTAAGTCTAAGACTTCTATATCGTGCTGCCTCATCCACTTAACCAGCTCGGCTTTTTGCTCTACACCGGCATGATCGCTGGCAATAGCAACTTTTTTGACATTCATGTATTACTCCAAGGGTTTATTTAACTTGCGCTTAACGGTGTTTAGTCTAACAGAATTCTTGGGCTTGGAATTGCTCCTTCGCGAATGATACGCGGCTGATCGCCCAGACAAGAAACAATTGTTGAGGCAATGCCGCCGGGTGCGATTCCCGCATCTATAACTACGCCTACTTTGGACACAATGGCCGGGTCAAGTGACTTTATATCCAGCGCCGGAGCCTTGCCTTGCAAGTTTGCGCTGGAAGTAGCAAGGGGAACGTCTATGCAATTAAGCAAAGCTAAAGTAAGCGGATGCGCAGGAACACGCAGCGCGATACTGCCATCATCGGCTTTATATGCATTAGGAATTCTTTCTGAAGCTTCAACGATTAGAGTAAGCGCTCCTGGCCAAAACTCTTTTGCAAGCTCTTTTGCATATTCGGGCACGTTTTTTCCATATACTTCCAAAGCTTCTGTTTTTGAGATCAAACAGGCTATAGCTTTGGCGCTGTCACGACCTTTAATCTCATAAATCGCCTTGGGCGCGCTGCCATCGTAAACCGCTACGCCAATCCCATATACGGTATCTGTAGGCACAATTGCCGTTTTGCCGGTTCTGAGTTGCTTGCCAATTAAAGAGAGTAACTCAGAACTAGGTTTATCAGGGTCAATCAAAAATGTTTTCATGCAAATTATGATACTTCATAATGCACGACTTTGGTGACAAGATCGCTACTGCCCCACTTAGCAGTCTACTCCGCCGCCTACTCGAAGCATTTGTCCGGTGACAAATGATGAGTCGTCACTTGCAAAACCTGCAAAGAAAATAGAAGCTTTAGTATTGGTTGCGTTGTTTTAGGGCTCTTTCTACTTCGCGTTTGCTGTCGCGCTCGGCCATGGTATTGCGTTTGTCGTAGTTTTTCTTGCCTCGCGCTAATCCCAACTCTACCTTTACCAGCCCCTTTTCGGAAAAATACAAAGACAGCGGCACTAAAGCTTTGCCAATTTGCTGCACCTGATCACCCAGATAGCGGATCTGCTTTTTATGCATCAATAGTCTTCTTTTGCGATCAGGATCCACATTTGCTCGGTTCCCGTGACTGTAATGACGAATGTGTAAGCCATGTAGCCATAGTTCGCCGCCACGCACTAGTGCAAAGGTATCCGTAAGTTGTCCGCCGCCATCTCGAAGCGAGCGTACTTCGGTGCCCGTAAGTTCAATGCCGGCTTCAAAAACTTCTTCGATGTAGTAGTCGTGTTCGGCCTTGCGGTTTTTGGCTATAGCTTTTGGCTTATCTTGGCGTGAAGTCAACTTTATCATCCAAATCCAAAACAAAACGAGTGAGTATTTTTACCGTGGTCTCAAGATCTTTGACCTTTAAAACTTCTGTTGTCGTATGCATGTATCGTAGCGGCACCGATAAAAGTCCTGCTACTTTACCACCGCGTGATACCTGAAACATATTAGCATCAGTTCCTGTGCCTCTAGGCTCCGAACCTATCTGATACGGTTGCTTTTCTGCCTCTGCGGCAGCGATCATGCGCTCGAATAATACCGGGTTAATATTGGGGCCGCGGGCGATCAGAGGACCTTTACCGCACTCGGCCTCTCCATAAGTTGTTTTGGCAATACCCGGATAGTCTGTAGCATGCCCCACCTCAACACTGATGCCGATAATCGGGTCAATTCCATAAACACTGGTCTTGCCGCCCCTAAGCCCAATTTCTTCTTGAACGGTACCGGCACATATTACGTCTCCTTTGGCACCCCCGGCCTTTTTTATTTCTTCAAGAGTACGTGCTGCAATCCAAACGCCGATCTTATCGTCAAAGGCACGTGCCACAGCAAAGCCATCACCAAACTCCTCAAAACCAACACCATAGGTTATGGGGTCGCCGATGCGAACCAGTTCTTTTACTTTGTCGCCGTTAAATCCAGTGTCAATGAAAAGCTTGTCCATTTTAGTGACATTCTTACGCTCGTCGGGCTCTATCAAGTGAATAGGCTTGCGTCCGATTACGCCACGAAGCAGCTGCGTTTTACCGCTGCCCGATGCGTATAGATTTACCCTCATACCCGGAAGAATTGCCGCATCAACACCACCGATTGGGTCAAAACTGATAAAGCCTTCTTTGTCGACATACTTAACCATCATGCCCACTTCATCAATATGCCCTGCGATCAAAACACTGGGGCCAGCACCTTTGCCCTTTAATGTAGCATGAACGCTTCCTAAGATATTTGTTTCTATGGTGTCAGCCGTGCCGGCCAGACGAGTGCGCAATAGCTCAGCTGCCGGCACCTCGTATCCGCTAGGCGACGGTGCTTCGGTCAACGATTTTAAAAACTCAAGATCTTTTTTATTCATGGTTATCCTCTATCTAAAAACTAGCGCCGATCCAATTCTCTACTCCATCTGCAGCTAAAAGACCCTTAACCAATGCTCAGTATGACAATTGGACAGACAATTCACATAGCCTCATTTATAAAATTGCAACGCCCTAGGCTACCACAAATTTTAAACGTAAGTTTCGATAATCTACACCTATTAACTTAACGTAAATTGGCTGACCAAGTCTGTAGCTTTTATCCGAATCAGGATCATGGTAGCGATATCTTTCTACCTCATATACAAAGTCCTCACCCAGGTCTTCGCAAGACACATATCCCTCTGCTGTTGTTGTATTTTCACGTACCGCAAGTCCGTAGCTATTTACGGCAACGACGATGCCCTCAAATTGCTCGCCCAGGTAAGGCTCAAGGTACTCACACAACTTTAGCGCCGTCGCTTCATACGATGCCATGTCCGACTCACACTCGCGCTGTGATGCATGTTTACATATGCCGTCTAAAAGTCGCTTCATATTCTTTGGAATTGCCTCGTTATACAGCTTGTATTTAAGCAACCTATGCGCCATAAGATCCGGATAACGTCGTATGGGTGATGTAAAGTGCGTATACCCACTTGATGCCATACCAAAATGCACCGTGTAGTCAGTCGTATATTTGGCTCGCTTCATTGCTCTCAGCAACAACGTGCTTACCAAATGATACTCCGGTCTGTCCTTGCTCTTATCCAATATCTCTTGAATCTGCGTGGATGTTTGCGGCGCAATATCACTTGCATAGCCAAACTCTCTCAGCGTGGGCAGAACTTCTTCCAACGAAAGCGGTAAAGGCTCTTCGTGCACTCGATAAACCATAACTGCATCGTCACGGAGCATATATGCTGAAACTTGCTCATTGGCTAAGACCATTGCTTCTTCGATCATGGACGTGGCATCAGTTTTTTCTCGCAAATAGACTTCGATAGGTTTACCGCATGCATCCAACTCAACTTTTGCTTCTACACTCTCAAAATCAATAGCGCCTCTTGCAAGTCTTCTTCTATGCAGCTTCTTGGCCAGTTTGTTAAACACGATCAGCTTATCAGCAAGGTCTTTTTCTACAGATGACTGCTTTGACCCTGCATCTAAAACATCTTGTACCTGCTCGTATGTGAGCCGCGCCGACGAGCGGATGACAGAAGTGAAGAACTCAACATCGCTCACGCTTCCATCAGTATTCATCATCATGTCTATTGAAAACGCCAGTTTGTCTTCGTTTGGTCTTAGCGAACATAATTCATCTGAAAGCTGATGAGGTAGCATAGAAATGACTCTATCCGGTAGATATGTGCTGGTAGAGCGCATTCTGGCATTCAAATCAAGGGCGCTATCCCATGCCACATAAGCACTGACATCGGCTATATGCACACCTAAGCGCAGCTGCCCGTCTATAAAGTCGATCGAGATCGCATCATCAAAATCTTTTGCATCTTTTGGATCGATAGTAAACACAAATCTATCGCGTATATCTCTGCGAAAACGGTCTTTTGAAACCGTTAATTCTGTCGCTTCCTTTAATGCTTCAGCGCTGAAAACGGTTTCGATTTTATGTCGCCTGATTATGACTTCGATATTAATACCCGCGTCACTTTCATGTCCAAGAATCTCTTCTATGTAGCCCGATGCCGCTTCAAGTTTTGAGGGATAAGTGGTAAGTCTCACAACCACTGCATCTCCGTCTTTTGCTTTGACGGCAACGGGTATTCTGATGTCGATAAAAATGTCAGGAAAGCGATCATCAAACGGACGCACAAAGCCTAAACCATCGTATTGTTCGTATACACCAACTATTGTCTCACTAGCTCGTTCAAGCACACGTTTTACTCCACCGAGCATATCGTTTTTTCGACTACTAAAAGCTTGGCCGGCGCTACGATTTGGCACGTTGCGATCCCTGCGCCTACGCTCTTCGGCCTTACGCAATCTTTGAACCTCGACAGTGTCACCATTCATGGCACCACCCAGCTGACCCCGGGTTACTAGATACTCCCCTTCCGGCGTATCCACAAAACCGNNTACACCACAGCTTAATTGCCTGGACTTTCTACGTCCTTTTTCGTGCCTACGTGACATCTACGAGGTATTTCCTTTTGTCCTGGCCTTTGCCTCCTCTAATGCCACATCCAATTGAGTATCCTTGCCGGATGAATAAATGTAGTTTTGGCTGGTGATGTTATCTGTTGCGGTTCGCTCAACTTCCTCACTCGTATAAGCTACTTCGATATCCGGAGTCACACCTTTTCCCTCTATCGCTGTGCCCAGAGGACTTAGATAATGGGCGATAGTAAACTTGATCGCTCCGCCCCAACTCAAGGTCTGAATATCTTGAATGGTGCCTTTGCCATAGCTCTTCTCTCCAACTATGGCTGCCCTGTTGTGATCTTTCAGCGCCGCTGCTGTGAGCTCGGATGCCGAGGCAGAATGGGCGTTTATCAGCACCACAAGCGGCATATCCGTGCAAGTATCTCCACTCACTCGTTCAAAACGCTTACTGGAGTTAGTTTCGATCTGTAAAACATCGCCTTGCTTGACGAACAACGATGTGATCGCTACCGCTTGGGTAAGGTATCCACCGGGATTGCCGCGAAGATCCAAAATAAGGGCTTGCGCACCTTGTGATTCAAGCGATGTAATCGCCTCACGTAGCTCTATAGAGCTTTGGTCATTGAACCTGCGCAGATAAATATATCCGCATAAAGTGTTGTCTTTATTTAGCAAATGCGAAACTACTGTGGGTACGCTGACCGTACCAATACTGAGAGTTGTCTCGATCTCTTCAAGATCGCGCTGCCAGACGATAGAGACACTTCCATTTGCAGATTGCCTGATGAGCTCTGAAGCCTCCTCCGTCGTAAAGTCACGAGACTCACCATTGATCGAGAGTATGATGTCGCCCGCCATGACACCAGCGCTATGCGCGGGAGAGCCCTCATATACCTCTAAAACTGTAGGTTTGTTGTCGGTTGTGGTCAGCACAATACCTATGCCCAGATACTCTCCCTCAGAGGCGCGATTGTATTCCTCAAACTCCTTTGGTGAATAATACACTGCATGCTTGTCACCACTTTGAGCTATAAGCGCCTCAATTGATGCCTCGGTTGCTTTGTCTAAATCTTCTTGATTGTATCGATAAAGCGATTCGGCATCCAAATACACTGCAGCCTCATCAACGCGAGCAGCAAGCTGCTTTGTGGTGACCTCGCTTTGAGGGTCTTGGGCACTTTGAGCCTGCGGGTTTTTCAACCCAAGGACATTTGCAAACTCAAATAACCCACCAAACGAAGCAAGATTTCCGGCTAAAAATAATACAATCGAGACTGCAAGAATAGCCAAGAAGGTGCTCAGTCTTCTGAGCACCTTCTGTCTTGGTCTATTATCGCTTTGGTCACTCACTATACCTTCAGATATCTTCGCATGGCCCAAACAGAACCAAATAGTCCGATAACAATGCCTACAGCCAGCAAGATAACGTATACCAACCAAAGATCCAGTTGGCTAACATCGATAGGTAACCAAGGCAAATTAACTTGCATCTGCCTTAGCAGATAGTTGCATATTAACGACATGGCTCCAATAGCAAGCCCGGCACCGATTATAGCCTGTAAAGCGCCCTCCATAAGAAATGGCCCTCTAATAAACCCATTGGACGCACCCACCAAACGCATAATAGCGATCTCTTTGCGACGCGCCACAATTGCCAAACGGATGGTGTTGTTGATAAAGATCAATGCCACAAAGATAAGCAAAACCACAAGCGCCGCCGACACAATGCGGATTATGTTGCTAAGCCCAAATAACCTCTCCACATAGTCTTCGCCATACTTGATTGAATTGGGATCCTCCGGGTCGTCAACTATTCTCAAAAAAGTCTCGTGCGCTTTGATCTGCTCGGCAATTGAAGCTACCTGCTCGGGATCACTCAACGATACTTCAAGCGATGCAGGCAACGGATTACCATCCAAGGCATCAGCAATACCTGATGTGGTCGTTTCCTTAAAGCGTTTCAGAGCCTCTTCTTTGCTCACGTAATAAACGCCGCTTACTCCGGGTAGTCCACCGGCATATTCCTGCATGCTGTTCACGTCATTTTGATCAGCATTATCGTTGATGAATACCGTAACTGAAACCTGGCTTTCTACCGTACCCACCATCTCATTTATGATCATCGTTGTGACCATGAAAACGCCTATAACTAATAGCGATAAAAAGATAGTGACGATAGCACCAAGGGTGGTAGAAAAATTCTTCTGAGAGTTTTTGAAAGCTTCACGGATAAAGTATAAGAAACTACGCATCGCTGCCATACACCCCCTTATCCTCATCGCGAACGAGATAGCCGTTTTCCAAGGCGATAACACGCTTGCGCAAGGAGTCGACCATGTCACGGTCGTGGGTTGCAACAATAATTGTCGTGCCGGTACGGTTGATACGATCCAGCAGCCTCATAATTCCTAAAGATGTTTGGGGGTCAAGATTTCCTGTGGGCTCGTCACAAACCAATAAAGGCGGACGATTAACGATGGCTCTGGCAATAGAAACACGTTGCTGCTCACCACCGGATAGTTGATCAGGGTACTTGTCGATCTTATCCTCCAAGCCCACAAGCCGCAGCACTTCCGGGACTTGTGTACGAATGATGTGTTTAGATTTACCGATTACCTCTAACGCGAACGCAACATTTTCAAATGCGGTCTTATTTGGTAGCAATTTAAAGTCCTGAAAAACACAACCAATATTGCGACGCAAATACGGCACACGCCAGTTACGCATCTTTGTTACGTCTTCTCCGGCCACCACCAAGCGTCCTCGCGTAGCTACAATCTCATGGTTTATCAAGCGCATGAATGTAGATTTACCGCTACCGGAATGACCGACAAGAAAAATGAACTCACCGGCAAATATCTTAAGCGAAACGTTAGTCAGTGCCGGTTTATTGTTCTGCGCCGGATAAACCTTAGTAATACTGTCAAACATGATCACCGGCACGCCACCTGTGGGCTGTCTTCTGGAAGATGCTCTTGAGTTGCCGACTCCAGCTTCTTTTGTGGGCGGTGTAACCACAGGTAAAGACCCGGATGATCCACCGGATTGGAAGCTTGCCGCTGAACCTTGAGCTTTAACATTTGCCATTGCGGGATTACTTGCACCTCGAATGTCGCCGGATAACTCAGCGCTTTGTCCACTAGCCATCCTTGATTCATCGAACCTGGTACCAACTGCGGTATTTTCCGGACTTGAAGACGAAGCCAGTGGCGAAAGGTTTGTACTTGGAGCGGATTCTTGAACCGCACTGGCACCTATGATCGTCGGCGCGGTCATAGGTGGAGCAGTTGCTCCTCCCCGCGTTTGCCTGGTAGAGGTTGGAACAGTTTGCGCCAAGAGCTCATCAACCAGATCTGAAGCCGATCCGGCGCTCGGAGATGCCATGTGAGCAGCACCATTATTACCTATATTGGGCTTAGTTTGACGCGTGAGACCTTCTTGGCCCCACTCTTCATTTTCGTTTACCACCGTCACTCCGTTCATTTAATCAGCAGTTTATGCGGGAGCAAAGTGCTTCATGTCTATTGTGATGATAAGATGCCAATTCTGTTCTTCACAATTCCTGCACAAAGATACTTTATTGTACCACAACATCGCAAATCGACTGTGCATCAAGACCATATTCTCTAAACAGCTCATCAAACTCACCGGAAGTACCAAAGCGGTCATTGACACCTATTCTTTTAAGCGGTTTTGTTAGTAGCTTTGGATGCTCAGACATTAACGCGCTTACCGCCTCGCCAAGTCCGCCAATAATCGAGTGCTCTTCGGCAGTGATTACATATCCTGTCTTCTTTGCCGAGTTAAGTATGGTTTGTTCATCAAGTGGTTTTATCGAGAATGCATCGATTATTTCTGCAGATATTCCTTTTTCTTCCAGCATTTCTGCAGCCGTGAGAGCTTGCCCAACCTCAACGCCGCAAGCTACGATAGTAACATCACTGCCTCTACGAAGCACACGTGCCTTGCCCAGATCCAACTCGCCGGTATCAGAGTCAATCTGCTTAACGTCTGCACGACCCATACGGATGTACACCGGCCCGTCCACTTTTGCAGCTATGCGTATTGCAGCCTTTGCCGAGCGATAATCCGCAGGAACCAAGACACGCATATTTGGCAGCACTCTCATGAGCGCAATGTCTTCGATCATTTGATGGCTTCCACCATCTGCACCCACGCTGATACCTGCATGAGTGGGGGCGATCTTGACATTAAGTTTGCCGTAACAAACGGTGTTTCGTATCTGATCATAAACGCGACCGGTGCCAAACACTGCAAAAGAACCGGTGAACACAACTTTATCAGTAAGCGAGAGTCCTGCAGCTACGCCAATCATATTTTGCTCAGCAATACCAACATTTATCAAGCGCTTGCTGTCTGCCTTACCCAGTTTTGCCGTTGTCGTAGAACCCGAGAGATCTGCATCCACGGCATATACATCCACGCCCTCATTCATTAGCTCGACTAAAGTCTCGCCGTATGCAGCTCTTGTTGCCTTTTTGTCAGACATTAGCGCACCCCCTCATCAAGCGAAGCACTTTTGCTTGCGCTGTCTGAGTTGCAAGTAACAATATCCAATTCGTTTAATGCAAGGTCGCAAAGCTCATCACTTGGAGCTTTTCCGTGCCACCCGGCCTCGTTTTCCATAAACTTAACACCTTTACCTTTTGTGGTATGTGCAACTATTGCACAAGGACAGTCTTTTATATTGGCTGCATCATCAAACGCCTGTTTTAGAGCATTAACGTCATGCCCGTCACACTCAATTACCTCAAACCCAAATGCTTTGAACTTATCGGCAATGTTACCAAGCGAAACTACCTCATCCAAATGTCCGTCAATTTGCAGATCATTATGATCGATAATGGCGATGAGATTGTCTAGCTTTGCATGAGCAGCAAACATCGCTGCCTCCCACACTTGTCCTTCCTGCAGTTCGCCGTCACCCAGCAAAACATAAACTTTTTGATTGCCTTTTTCTTCGGTACGCAGTCCGTATGCGATACCGGCAGCAATTGATAACCCTTGCCCGAGGGAGCCTGTTGATACTTCAATGTGAGGCAATGCTAAGTGATCGGGATGACCTTGCAGACGTGACTTCATCTTTCGCAGAGTTGCCAACTCTGTCATATCAAAACACCCGGCATGCGCCAACGATGTATATAACACCGGTGCAACATGACCTTTGCTGAGTACAAATCTGTCGCGACCATGCCATTTTGGTTCATCGATCCTATAACTCATAACATCACCAAAAAACAAAGTGGCCATGATCTCTACTGACGAAAGCGACCCTCCGGGGTGTCCGCTCTTTGCCAGTGTGATCATTTTGAGAATATCAGCTCGCATGCGCATCGCTTTTTGCTCAATTGCCGCTCGATCAAAGCTCATTTTTAGGGCATCCTCTCTTACCTTTATGAATATTGCAGCTAATCTTATATGATTTTTGTTGTAATCATCCGGATGTTTTATTACCTGATGCTTTCATTCTCAGAAAAGCAACTATAAATCTGTCTAAGTCTCCATCTAGTACCCCATCCACATTGCCGGTCTCTTCACCGGTTCTGACATCTTTTACCATTTGGTATGGGTAAAGCACATAGTTCCTGATCTGGTTGCCCCACGAGGCCTCTTGTTTTGGACCTCGCAGCGTTTCCAGTTCAGCCTCACGTTTAGCTTGTTCCATCTCATAGAGTCTGGAACGCAGTATCTTCATAGCCGATTCTTTATTCTGGAGTTGAGACTTCTCATTTTGACATGTTACAACAGTATTGGTAGGTAAATGTGTGATACGAACCGCCGAATCGGTCGTATTCACACTTTGACCACCCGGTCCGGAGGATCTATAAACATCTATGCGCAGATCATTTTGATTGATATCGATCTCGATGTCATCCGGAAGTACAGGCAGTACTTCTACACCGGCAAAAGTTGTTTGACGTCGTTTCTTTTCATCGGTCGGGGAAATGCGCACGAGTCTATGTGTACCGTGCTCTGCTGCTAACATGCCGTAAGCGTTGCGACCGGAGACAATAAAAGTTGCATGATCGATACCGATCACCTCGCCTGTCGGAGCATCTAAGACTTCAACTTTCCAACCGTGCCGCTGCCCATAACGCGTGTACATCTTAAATAACATCTCCGCCCAATCCTGGGCTTCCAAACCACCTTGCCCGGGGTTTATCGAGATGATTGCGTCACCGTGATCCAGATCGTTTGTAAACCACGACGCAAGTTCTAAAGTGTCAATCCTTTGTCTCAGATCCTCAAGAGCCATAGACGCTTCAGTAAACAAGGTATCATCGTCTTCGGCTTTTGCCAGCTCATCAGCAGCAACAGCATCATTGTAAAGAGCTAAAGCAGACTCGTAGTCCTCGATATCAGATCTGATATCTGATGCCTGTTTAGAAAGCGCTGTCGCACGTTGTTGATCATCCCAAAACCCGGGTTCAGCAAAAGTTTTTTCCAGTTCGAGTAGTTCAAGTCGCCTTTTATCTATATGCAAGTATTGCTTTACCTGCACCAATCTTGTCTCTGACTCATGTATTTGCGCTGAAAGGTCTTCCATGCTCTCGCTTTATCCTAGTACCAAAAATCGTATTCTCTCATTATTCAGTTTAACCGGCATTTGCACCATGACATTTTTTATACTTCTTGCCGGAGCCACACGGACACAGATCATTTCTCCCTACATTGGCGAAAGGGTCATCCTTGTCTTTTGTTATGGTAGCAGTCTTTGTCGGAGCCTGTCTTAGTGGCGTTCCGTCCGAACCGGTCACAGATACTGCACGCTGTCTGTCGGCCTCACGTCGTGCCTCAGACATCAAAGAAGGCACATCCTCAGAAGGACCGGAATATTTTGCCGTATTTAGCTGCTCAGGCTGGGAAGCCTGCACAACAATATTGATGCGTAAAAGAGTGCGTAAGTAGTCCTCAAACATGGAGTCGCGCAACTCGCCAAAAGCCATGTGGGCTTCGTTCTTATACTCGGTAAGTGGATCTCTTTGACCAAAAGCACGTAGTCCAATACCCGACTTAAGGTAGTCCATCTCTTGAAGATGATTCATCCAGCGAGTGTCCATGATGCGCAGCATGACCTGTGATTCCAGTTTGCGCAGATCATCTTCGCCAATAGTCTCTTCTTTTTGCGTAAGTATTTCTTCCAGATGTTTAAACAGATCTTCGGCAAGCTCGGTTGGATCATCACTGTCTCCAATGAGAGACTCAACCTTGAAATCTTCATCACCTGTAAGCTCAGTAAGCCAAAGCTGAAGACCTTCTAAATCCCAATCATCACGAACCGTTGCGCAATACTCTGAGACAGCACCCTCTACGGTCTTTTGCATAATATCTAAAGCGCGCTGGTGAATGTCCTTGCCATCCAAGATCGCGTTGCGCTCGCCATAGATCGCTTCACGCTGACGATTCATGACATCGTCATATTCAAGCACTTGTTTACGAGAGTCAAAATGCATCGACTCCACTTGCCGTTGAGCAGATTCTATTGCTTTTGAGACCATGCCGGAGTCAATAGGCATGTCTTCCGGCATATCAGTACGATCCATCAATGCGCCAACTCTTGCCATCCTGTTACCACCAAACAGCCGCATAAGATCGTCTTCCAGCGATAGATAGAACTGCGTAACACCGGGGTCACCCTGACGTCCTGAACGTCCGCGAAGCTGATTGTCGATACGTCTGGCCTCATGTCTTTCGGTGCCAATTACCGCAAGTCCTCCGGCCTTAATAACATTTTCGTGCTCACCTGCACATATTGCCTCGGCCTCATATTTAGCATCCGCAAGTTGCTTGTCGGTCACTTCTTCTAAGTCGATACCCTTGTTTACCAAAATCTCTTCCGCCAAAAACTCCGGGTTTCCTCCTAAAAGAATGTCTGTACCGCGGCCGGCCATGTTTGTTGCTATCGTTACAGCACCACTGCGCCCGGCTTGAGCAATGATGTGAGCCTCACGCTCATGATGCTTGGCATTAAGCACTTCGTGAGGAATACCGCGTTTATCCAGTAAGCGAGAAAGTCTCTCGGAACTCTCGATAGACACCGTACCCACAAGCGAGGGTTGCCCGGCTTTATGACGAGCAGCAACATCGTCTGCAACAGCCGAAAACTTTATGTCAATATTGCGATACACCAGATCATTTAGATCTTGGCGAGCTATTGGTTTGTTTGGTGGTATTGCCATTACCGGGAGTTTGTAAATCTGCCTAAACTCAGAATCCTCTGTCATGGCAGTACCGGTCATACCGGAAAGCTTTTTGTATAAGCGGAAGTAGTTTTGCAGCGTAATGGTAGCAAGCGTTTGATTTTCCTCTTGGATCAATACGCGCTCTTTAGCTTCTAATGCCTGATGAAGACCCTCAGAGTAACGACGACCCTCCATAATGCGTCCGGTAAACTCGTCAACGATCTTAACTTCGCCGTCCACAACAACATAGTCAACATCTTTTTTGAACAGGAATTGAGCACGCAATGCTTGTTGAAGATGGTTTACGAGCATGCCTGAAGGATCACCGTAAAGATCGTCAATGCTGAGTAAGACTTCCATCTTATGCAAACCGGCTTCGGTAGCAAAAATAGTCTTTTTCGCCTCGTCCATCTCAAAGTCTACACCACTGCGCATATTTGCAATTGCGCGGGCAAACTTGTTGTATGTGTCAGCAGCCTTAGTGCCGGCACCGGATATGATAAGTGGAGTACGTGCCTCGTCGATTAGGATGGAGTCAACCTCATCCACAATGGCAAAGGCATGACCGCGCTGCACCCTGTCGCTGGGACGTGTGACCATATTGTCTCGAAGATAATCAAAACCAAACTCCGAATTTGTGCCATAGGTAACATCGGCAAGATATGCCGGAATGCGAAGCGCAGGGTTATGGGTACCGTTTTGTATCAAACCAACTTCCATGCCAAGGAAGCGATAGATACGACCCATCCACTCGCTATCGCGCTTTGCTAAATAATCGTTGACTGTAACTACGTGGACACCTTTACCTGTCAGTGCATTTAGATATCCGGCCAAAGTTGACACGAGTGTCTTACCCTCACCGGTTTTCATCTCTGCAATCTGACCGGCGTTTAAAGCCATGCCGCCTATAAGCTGCACGTCAAAGTGGCGCATACCTAAAGTGCGAATGCCTGCCTCACGAACGGTTGCAAATGCCTCAGGAAGCAAACTGTCCAGCTTCTCACCATTATCAAAACGGTCTTTAAATAGTTGCGTTTGAGCCAGCAATTCGTCGTCGGTCTTTTTTTGTATATCATCTTCAAATTCATTAACTCTGTTGACTATCGCCCCAAAGGCTTTTAGTTGTTTGCCCTCTCCGGTCGATAGGAGTTTAGAAAAGAAATTTGCCATTTAAGCTGCCTTCTTTACGTTGGTCATATTTACCCTATGACATGATACTTTATCATAGTGGCTTCGTGGTCGAGGTATGGTTAACTGTTCGTTTTATTTATAGATTTTTGTACGCGCTTATCTTCTGTCTAAAATCAGATCTTGATATAAATCCATTGTTTTTTGCGATGGAAGTATGCCTAATTCTTCACTCAAATATCTTTTACAATCAAAGTATGTCTGCAAAGCTGACGTGCGTTGGCCTGCTCTATCTTGCACCGACATCAAAACTCGATACACATCTTCACGACCGGAGTCTGTGTCAAATGCTTTTCGAGCAAACCACACAGCATTAACATCGTTTCTTTCTTCAGAAAACAGTCTTGAGGCTTCCAACATTACGTCAACAAGAAGTGAGCGATACTTTTGTTGGGCAAAACTAATGTATGATCCAAGATTGCAGCCTGACAATATATCGCCTCGGTAAATCTGCTCTATGCGATATATAGCTTCTATCCTCTCGTCAACAGAACCTTTCTTGAATAATATTGCCCTGGACAACTGCTCAAACTCGCTTACGTCGGTCTTAACATAAGCGTTTTCCAGCTTACAAATTCCTCTGTTGTTCGAAAGATACGGACAATTTCTACCGCTTTTTGATAACAGATGTGTGAGCTTTGACCATGTGGAGTAAAAATTATCTTTGGCATGAAGATAGTCTTTCTCGGGCCAAATCTGTTCCATGAGCAGATCGCGAGAAATACCTCTACCCATATTCAAGGCTAAATGTATCAAAAGTACCCTGACTTTTTGGCGGTGCAGATCTTTGCCCTCGATTTGGCGACCGGCAGCTAAAACTTCAAAGTCACCAAACAAGCGTATAACTATGGGTTGAATCTGCTTTTCTTGTGCTGAGCCTAAGACTGGGATGTTTACGTTTTTGGGTTTATCTGTTTTGCTTTCGCTCGCTTCTTCAATTGTCTTTGTTTGAGGCTTATGTGACGATTGCTCTTCTGCCCCCATTTCTTTTTTTAAAGATTTTTCTTGCGGCTTGGCCAAAACTTCTTCTGCATCTTCTCGAGCAAGCAGTGTTCCTGCCAGCTCAAGCATTAACTGACTTTGATCGCATGCACCTTGCTCAAAAAGGTACCTTGATAGCTTAGTCAATCGTTCAAAACAAATCTCAGTCTTGCTGGCTTCTGTTTTTCTCTCCCCTTCATCTACCACGTAGGCTTGAGCGAGATATGATAANNAGGCTGATGCATTGAAAAAACCGGTTCTTTCATCAATATCGATAAGCGGACAGTGAGGTTTTAAAATGTTTTGTGCCCCACGTTCAATTTTGTAGCCAAGATCCCGAAGATTATCAACTATTCCACGCCCAAACAAGATCATCAATGTTGCCAAACATTTTATGCCATTTGGTAACTCACTATCGAAAAAGCTGGTTAAAACTTCGACTCTTTTTTTCTTATCCCACTTTCCGCAAGCAATCAAAGCATCGCCATCGATGAGCAACCTGTCTGATTGATAGTCGCCCATACAATCATTTTCCGGCACTGTAATAACTGCCACAGAAATTTGCCCCTCTATCATCTCATCGATCCATTCAGAAAACAGATTGCATGCGCGCTCGCTAAGAAAAGGTATGTCATCAAAGACAACAAGTTTGCATGCAGCGATGCACTTTTCTATCTGAATTGCGATAAATTCAAGTATTTTGCCATTTTCAATAGCTTTTTTAAAATCTACTGAGGAACCATCAATCCATAATACTTCATCAAGATTATAGGTTTGACGTGCGTATTTAATAGCAAGATTTGTTTTTCCCATGTTTTTTGGCGCGCAAATAAAAATTGGCACCTCTCGTGATTTTTGCATTTTAATGATAAGCTTATTATCAGCTTGTGAAATTATAATGGGCTTTTGAGTTAATGTTACAGTCATTTTGAAATCCCCTTTGTTTCTCATAGCAGACTATTGATTCTGCTGAGCGTCTATGCTAGCATATTCTTGTAGGCACCTGTCAATAGTTTTTATGTAGTTTATTATTTTTTTTGTAGAAAGGAGCGAAAATGGCAGCCAGTAGTGAGAAGCAGCAACGTAAGTCTGCGCTAACGAAAGCATTAGAAAATGAGAAGGGGGTAGAAAGACCAACGGTCTATAAAGGGTTTTACATCTTTGCAGATCAGTCAGTGAAGCTTCTTGAGCTTTCCGCCAAGAACAAGATTAGCGGAATTTATCCGAGCAGCTCCTCGGACATCATCCGTGTTGCCCTAGATGAGTACTTAGACAAACACTAATTAATCATGTTAGGGCGGGGGAAACAAAATGACATATTTCTTTATGAGATCACCGAACAAGATCTTTTGGTAGGTGGTGAGTCGGTTGCTGCTTACAGCGTTGGTAACGTATTAATGTATGCAGACAAAAAGACTGTGACCCTGGGGGCGGAACTCGCTCGCGCTGATGATCTGGATGCTGCCAAGGAATACCTTAAGCAAAAAGACAAGTATGGGGCAGGGTCTCATAAGGATCGAAGGCTTGATCAAGCTTATAGTGAGATGTACTCTCAAATAGCTGAAAAGGAAGAAAGTCTTAAAGCTCTAACAAAAAAGATTGAGCAACGAGATGAACTTCTAAAAGATATTGCCGAGACCCTTAAATCTCAAAGAGAAGAAAACGAACTGCTACACTTGCAGCTAAAGAAAGCACGTGAACAGCTGGCAGTAGATGAGCTCATTCGCAATGAGCTTTTTGACGATCTCCAAAATGTTAGTAAGGACACCCATACGATAGAATCCACGCTTGAGCATGTCATGGAAGAAAAATACAGTTTGGAGCAAGAGCTTGCCGAAAAGATCACGAATTTGGTTGAGCTTGACCTGCAAAATGATGAGCTTCGTAGACTTTTAGAAAACACGGCCTTAAGTAATGATACGAAAGCTAATCGAATTGATGCTGAGTATGCCCCAAATCCAGCCTCGATAAACGCTGAGTCCAAAATCACATCGGTAAAAGCTTCTGCACAACCAAGTCAAATTTTAACAATGGCTTCCGGTAAAGAGATTCATGTGATGCATGAGTTCTCGAAACCTCATAAAACTGGTTTTTTATCCAATTCTAAACATATTATGTCATCCGCACTCAAGATTTTTGGTACAGCAGTAATTGCAATGGCTCTTATTGCGACAATTAGCATAATTACAACCGCTGCAACCAACGGGATATCACAAGGAGAAGCATTGGACATGATGCTTGAACGCTTTGGGCTTCCCACACTCAGTCTTATTCTTGCTTAGTTTTACAAATCCTTTGCTAAATCGTACAAGATTCCCTGCAAAATATCAGATTCGCTTACCGTAAACGAGCTTAGACCGGAAAGATTTATCGCCTGCTGCAAGATAATTAATCCTCCAAGTATTACAGACGCTCTATCTGGCTCAAGTCCGATTATTTTCTTTCTTTTGCCTGTATCTACAGCAATAAGCTTAGCAAATACTTCATTGAACTGATCTGTAGTTACTACGGATCCATGTACTTTTAATGGGTCGTAGTTGACCATCTCATCTCTTACACTAACAACTGTCGTAGCTGTGCCTGCCACCGCAATTATCTCATCCGGTATCCCGGCCGTATCTTTAAAAAAAGCACTCATCTCGTCTTTTACATAAGCTTTTGCGACACAGACATCATCAAAGCTTGGTGGATCACCTTTTAGATATTTCTCTGTTATCTTGGATGACCCAATATTTAGTGAGAGCTCACGTAATGTCTTTGCTTTACGCTTCTCCCCTTTTAATAATTGCCCGAGAACCAGTTCTGTCGAGCCACCGCCAACATCAACGAGCAGAATTGTTGATGAATGTTTGGTCTCTTTAGGATACATACCACTAATTGCCCCGCTAAAGACAAGTTCTGCTTCTTTTTTGCCGCTGATGACATTTACCTCTAGTCCGATTCTTGCAAGCTGATCTATTAGCACTTGACTGTTTTTCGCATCACGCATTGCCGAAGTTGCAACCACTCTTATAGTCTCAACAGGTCTGCCTAAACGCGATTGACATTCTTCTATTTTTTCCATCAACCATTTTGCGGCAGCAACCTCTCGTGACATTGCTGCTGCGCTGATTACGCCGGCAGCTGCAAGACCGGCACCAAGATGCGTTATCTTCATGTATCGTGCAATTTCGATTATTTTGCTGTCACCACCCAGTGTCTGACCTGTTTTGTCTTTGTCAATGATCAGATCAGCAATAAGCAAGCGTGTGGTAACTGTACCAATGTCTATCGCCGCAAGTAACATGTATCAAAGTCCCGGAATGGTGTCATCGAGTTGTGGATTATCTACATTTGGTGGCTCGTAGCCAAAGAACTCATCGAGAGTTTGAGTCCACCAATCTTCAGGTGCTCTTACAGATCCCGGTTTCACGTCGGATGGAAGCCCTGTTGAAACTTCGGATTGACCCAGACCGGTGATATTTACAGCTTCCTCGCCTTCTAAGACCCAGCCGAGTTCTTCTCTGGCTTTATCAGCTATTCCCTCCGGTGTATTTAGCTCATCAATACGCTGCTGAATCTTATTGTTTCTATTCAAAACCTCTTCGTATTCAGCGTTGAGCCTTTGATTTTCGCGCATGGCATAATAATAATCGCGGGCAGCAGGATATAGGATCACCGCAGCCAGCATCAGTAAAACTATTATTACTAAGATCACAACCAGAACCGGATGAGCGCGAAATGCTTCAGTTTTTGTTATATTTGTTTTCGCCATTTTCACCTGTTATAAGATTAACGCTAATAGCGCTTCATATATAAGTCTAGCGCATATCAGCGTTAATTCCTAGCGGCTTGAGCAACNNCCGCGATAGTGCCTACAAAGTAGGCCTTACTTTTCTTAAGCCCTTGGCTTGATGATGCCGTAGCTGCCGTCCTTGCGTCGATACATTACATTTACAAGATCATCTGTACTGCTCTTATAAACATAGAAATCGTGTCCGAGTAAGTCTAGCTGAATCAAAGCTTCTTCTTCTGTTAGCGCATCAAGCTCAAGTTCTTTTACGCGCACTACGCTATCCAGCTCGGCTAAGTACTCCTCGTGAGTGTTGGACTCAGTCTCAAACTCATACGGTAATGCCTCAGCAAGGCGTTGTCCACGTACTTTTCTGTCGACCACTTTTGTTTTGTATTTACGGAGTTGGCGTTCTACTTTTGCAGATGCTACATCAATTGCAGCATACATATCTTCTTCGGATTCTTCTGTACGAATTATGTGACCTTTGGTATGAATGGTGACTTCAGCAATTGCCGGTCTGGGGTTTGCAGGGTTTCGCTCTTTTCTGAGCACCACTTCTGCCCTCATTGGTGAAATGTTAAAGACCTTGACTGCATTACCGATCTTTTCTTCTACGTAATCCCTTAAAGCGTCACTTACAGTCATTTTACGGCCTGTGACAATAATATCCATCTTTACTCTCCACTATTGATCTGTCGGGGTGTACTGTACTAGATAAGCATAGCAGTTTTTATACTGTTTGGTCAGAGTCTATATTATAGAAATACAGATTTATCGGTGCCTTTAGGAAAACGCCTTAAGATATATGTCCAAGGAAGTCTTTTGTACGTGGCGAGCTTGGGTTGTCAAAGATGTCTTCAGGTGTACCCTCTTCTACTATGACACCTTGATCCATAAAGACAACTCGATCAGCTACCTCACGCGCAAAACCCATCTCGTGAGTTACCACCATCATTGTCATGCCGCTTGCAGCAAGCTCGCGCATAACGTCTAAAACTCCTCTTACCAGCTCAGGATCCAGTGCACTTGTAACTTCATCAAACAACATTACATGCGGATCCATAGCAAGAGCTCTGGCAATAGCCACACGTTGTTGCTGGCCTCCCGATAACTGCGCAGGTAGATACTCGGTGCGATCCCCCAGTCCCACTCGCTCAAGTTGCTCAATCGCTATCCGCTCAGCTTCTTGCTTTGGACGCTTCAACACTTTTCGTTGCGCTAACATAATGTTGTTTTTAGCTGTCAGGTGCGGAAACAGATTGAAGCTTTGAAACACCATGCCAATATGTTCACGGATCTTGTTGATATTGACCTTTGGATCTGTGATCTCCGTGTCTTCAAACCAGATAGTACCTTTTGTGGGTTTTTCCAATAAGTTCACACAGCGCAACAGCGTTGATTTACCGGATCCGGAAGGACCCAGTATCACTACTACCTCGCCGCGATCTACCTCTAAATCTACACCTTTTAGAACTTCAAGCTTTCCAAAGCTTTTATGTAGATCATTAATGCGAACTACGGCTTTTGCTGTTTCTTGATCTGTCATCATACAAGCGCTTTCATTGACTATCGTGTTTTTCGGGACTTATGGCAATATTTGGATCAGCCGTAGTGGCTGATAGCGGCGCAACAGTCTTAAATAGCCCAACACGCTTTGCCTTGGATTTCTTATCCTCCGGGGCAGTAGTTCTGCCATCGGTCGCAGCCAGCTTCTTTTCAAAGACCGATATAACTCTGGTAAGTGGTAGTGTGACAAGCAGGTAGAAGCATGCCGCAATCACATAGGGTGTCATGTTTGCCTCGATATTTGCTTGAATCTTTGCAAACATCATCATCTCCATAACACCTACTGCCGCAAGCAGCGATGTATCTTTAAACAACAAGATGAACTCAGATGTCATTGTTGGGATTACTCGTCTAATGGTCTGTGGAATAATCACAAAAAACATTGTTTGCACGCCGTTCATACCAAGCGATGATGACGCTTCGAATTGCCCCTTATGAATGGACTGAATACCTGCTCTAAATATCTCTGCCAAGTAGGCACTGGAGTTTAGAGCTAATACGATAAATCCGATCACAAAGTTGTTTGGGTTGGGAATAAACAGTGGCAACCCAAAGAAAGCGATATATATCTGCAAGAACAGCGGAGTACCGCGGATCACATTTACATAAATGCTGGANNTGCTGGATATGATCTTGAGAATCCTAAACTTGGACATACGCATAAATGAAACGCCCAGACCGACCGGGATCGCCAGAGGAAATCCTAATGCCACCAAACCAAGAGACATCAGCCAGCCCCAAAACAGCGTTGGAACAGATGCTATAGCATGAACGGGATTTAGGAAGCTGCCTAAAAACTTGTTTGAGTTCCAAGCTTGAACCCAACCTTGAGCTTCAAGTGAGTTTAAAAACTCCTGCAAGGGAGTAGTTTCAATGACAGAAATGGGCTTATGCTCGCCAAGCTCACGCTCGGTGCCTCTGTCATCTACATATGATCCGGTGATTGAATAAGTATTGGTAACATTGGGAAAAATATATCCGGTTACCCTAATGATGACTTTATTGTTTGAGCGTAAACCATCTTCAAAAATAAGCTCAAGCCCATCTGGGGATAGCTTTTCGCTGTATTTTACGGAGTGATCGGCAACCGGGTGTATTGGGTCATCTAAGATCATTTCTGTAACGTCAACAGTGACTGATTCTGAAAGTCCACTGCCCTCAGGAAAGACAAGTTTGATGCTTGCTACCTTTTCGCCATCGCCTACAGTTCCTTCCCATGAAAGGCGAGCAGGCTTGCCTCCCAAAATCTCACTGCCGCCGTCTTCATTTCTTTTAGCAGTAACGCTATCGGTTGAAAGCGCGTCGGCAAACTGGGTGGGCTGCACCAGCAAAAACGCCAGTACAAGAAAAAACAGCACCACCAAAAAGCGCGGCTTTAAAAAGGCTTTGGTGGTGACTGTTCTATTCATAGTAATGTATCCGCTCGCTTTACTTCTTTATATGGTTGAATTAGCTAATTGAAGGAGTTAGATTTGGGAAGTACTCCTTAAATATCTTCTCATAGGTGCCATCGGCAATTATGTTTTTCAAGCTGGTATTAATAGCTTCTTTTAAAGCAGTGTTTTCTTTATTAACTGCAAAGCCATATTGCTCACCGGTCGGAATAACTTCGATCATCTTCATTTCTTTAAAATTGGTTGCAGTTTGATATTCTGCGATTGGGGCATCAAGGAACATGGCCTCGATCTGACCTGCCTGTAAAGCTTGGAAGCCTTCGCTTGCCTGATTAAACGGCTTCATCGTAATACCGGCAATATGCTCATTTGCCCAGTCCATACCGGTTGTTCCCGCCTGTGCTCCAACGGTTTTGCCTTCGAGATCGGCAGTTTTTGTATACGAAGACGACGCATTAACTACGCAAGCTTGATTGGAATCAAAATATGGATCACAAAAATCAACTACAGCTTTGCGCTCTTCATTTATGGTCATGGATGATACTGCGATGTCCATTTTGTTTCCCGCTGCAACCATTGTCGGCAGCATCTCAAAACTTTGTGGATCCAAGAACTCAAGTGTCAGACCCATGTCGTTAGCTACAGCTTCCAACAAGTCATACTCAAAACCAGCCGGCTTATCACCTTCGAGCAAAATAAATGGCGGATAGTCACAGTCTGACCCTACAGTAAGTGTGCCAGATTTTACAAGTTTCATTTCATTTGTTGTGTTGCTGTCGGTAGAGCTTGAACTCGAACTTGAACTCGAACTACTTCCGGACGATCCGGAACTCGATGAGCTTGAGCTTGAGCTAGATGGACTACCTCCGCAACCTACCAACATAAGACTCGACATCAAAGCCAATGATGCAACAACTGCAATAAGCTTCTTTACAACAACCACAATTGCCTCCTTTAAAAAACTTCCTCTATATCCTTTTTACGAATATCCCCTTATAAGACCCAAAACTTTAATACACAAAAGTGCATTTGTATAGATTACAGCAATTTTACATAGATTTTTTCGAAATCTACTGTTTTCGCCGCTTTTATGAATTTAAATTAGTGCTCAGTAGCACAAAAGTGACACGAAGCTTGCTCTCATCGGTTGCCGATTAACTGCTTGTTGCAGAAGTGCCGCTAGAGTTAGTGTCGGTATTTGCCGATGTGCCATTGGTCGACGATGACGATGAGTTGCCGCTGTCGCTAGAAGCGCCACCGGTTCCTCCGCTTGCGTTAGTTGTATCACTTGGAGTTGTTCCTGTAGTTGCTCCTGCGGCACTAGATGCAGCTTGCCCGCTGGCAGATGTGCCTGTGGATGTGGTTTGAGCGACTATGGCATCGGTACTAAGTACTGCAGAAGATGACACCGGACCTAGCCACTTTGAAACGACAACTTGCATATTGCCGCCATCACGAAGAGATCGTAACGCCTCGGTTAGCTTGCTCACGAGGTTTTGCTTGTTTGCAGCAACGCCCATGTAAACGCCTTGTGGGGTGCCAAGGATTCCCTCGCAGCGAATGTTTTCCATTTTTACCGCCAAGAACGATCCTACGATAGCGTCAGCCGCAGCATAAGAGATACCTCCCGTTGCCAGCTGATTAAACACTTCGTCTAACTTTGGATACGTGACAAGATTTCCGTCGCCGTATTGTTGGGATATCTGATACGCCGATAATGATTTTTCTTGGGCAGCGATCTTTACACCCGTCAATGTTGCCGGATCAAGTGTTGTAGGCGTATCTGAATGTCCTACAGTAAATATTGCCGGGCCGTCTATCAGATAAGGACCTACCATGCTCTCGGTAAAATCAGATGAGCTGCCGCCTTGGATACCCATGACTACATCTATCGTACCATCTTGCAATAAACTGCTAACATTTTGACCGCTAACATCGATCTTTTGCAACTTTAGCCCAAGCTTTTCTGCTACCGATGCTGCAACATCCACATCAATGCCAATGATCTCACCATTTGAGAGACCGGCAAAAGGAGCATGTGATGAGTCAAAACCCACTCGCAAAACACCAGATTCAATAATGTCCGGGCTTTGGATAGATGGTGTGCTTAAAGTCAATGTAGGTTTACTGCTGCCTCCAAAGCAGCCGCTAAGACCTACGCTCATCATCGAGAACATCAAAACACTTGCCAGTAGGCTTGCCATAATCTTTCGCTTATTGCTCACTTTAGCTCTCCTCTTTTTTATTAATAGTCGGTTCCCTCTGGCTGACCTGGTCTTTGACCCCACACTCGCATACCGGAGCTGTTGCCTGATACTATCTCACTGTAGGCTCTCTCGCTTGGGGAGCGGATGCTCCATTGTCACCAAGCGGTACGGCTTACCCCTAAGACGCGCCGTGCTCATGTGTGGTTGACCACACACTTACGTGGATCCTTTTGGCCGCGTCTACCATGGACTAAAATGCAACATTGCTGAAACATTCGCAACCACAGACCCAGAGGGAACTTATAGATTTTACCAGACACGACAGATTGTAGCTACACGTACCTCGTTAGCTTTTGCGTTTAGCAGGACATTTGTTGCCGCTGATAGAGTTGCGCCGGTAGTAAAAACGTCATCGATCAGGATGATATTTTTAGCTCTAATCTCATCAAAATAAATGTCTTTGGAGTTTAAGCTGCTGCCGGTTTTTGGTTTATTGACCAAAAACACTTCGCGCATGTTAAGTTGCCTATCAGATCTGTTTAAGCTGCGCTGGTCTTTGATGCTTCGCTTGTATAACAGCGGTTTTGCACTTAATCCGATACGTTTGGATAAAGCATCAGCGACATATGCCATGTGATCAAAACCTCTGCGTTTGTAAGCTATAGGATCTGCAGGTATCCATGTTATTAAATCTGCCCAGCGATACCATGACCTTGGAATGACCTGCGCCAGCAATTGAGCCAGCAACACAGCTAAGCGCTTCTCACCGCCATTTTTGTACGTCAACACCAGTCTTCTGCTTAATTCATTGAACTCCAAGGCACATGATGTTGCAGCAAACGGAAATATAGCCTTGTCATATACCGTTGAGCATTCTGTACACACGTTGCGCCCAAACGGAGCACCACAAGCAGTGCAAGATGTAGATTGGTCGATAAAAACCAGCTCGTTTTGACACTCGTTGCACAGCAGATATCCCAGTCGCTCGCAACCAACACAACGCGTGGGGTAAAAGCATTCCAATATCTTGGACTTGAGTCGACGAATCTCTTTTACCAGCAGATATTTTGTTATGTAGGCAGAACCTGAAGACAGCATCTAACGATCATAACCAATTGGTCTGAATAAGCGCTGAACGATTTTTGATTTTTCAGTGCTTTATCCCAATTTGCTGGGATTGAATATCCCGTTCTCGGTGATGATCGACGTAATTAGCTTCGTCGGAGTTACATCAAAAGCCGGATTGTAAACCTCTATGTTTGGTGGGGTTGTGGCAAACCATGCATCAAAGCTATAGCCGCCACCTTTTCGCTCGATAAGCATCTCGTGTCCGGCTTTGAATTTTAAAGCTTTGCTGCCTTGTGCTGTTAGAGTGTCGAAAGCTGTTGATGTTGCTTCGTCATCCGGAAGTATTACGCCTGTAGCTGTAAAACCCGTTAGTTCTCGTGGATCGCGCTGCTCTATTGGGATCTGGCTGCCATCTATCAGGCTGCGATCAATGCTGGAATCCGGAGCACAAACGTAAAACGGTATAGCGTAGTGGTTGGCAAGCACAGCTAGCGCCAGAGTTCCAATCTTATTTGCAGTATCGCCATTGGAACATATCCTATCTGCCCCCACCAGTATTGCATCCACCCAGCCTTGTGCCATCACGCTTGCAGCCATACTGTCAGCGATCAATGCGGAGGGTATGCCGGCGCATTTTAGCTCCCATGTGGTTAACCTGGCACCCTGATTAACCGGTCTGGTCTCTAAAGCCCAAACATGATCTATCTTGCCTTGGCCATAAGCTTCATAGACCACACCAAGTGCTGTACCAAAATATGCTGTTGCTAAAGAACCGGCGTTGCAGATAGTTAAAACATTTGACCCGGGCATCAGCAGGGCGGCACCATTTACGCCAATTGCGCGGTTGGTCTTTTCATCATCGGCAGCCATTTGCTTGGCAAAGTCGACAAGTGCCTGTTTTGCTTTTGATAAGCCCACCCCTGCAGATATTTGTCTGTGAGCAAAATCTCGCGCTTTCTCAGCACCCCAAGACAGATTTACGGCAGTTGGTCTGGCGGCACTGATGCGCGTGGCCGCAGCATCTATTTCTTGCAACCATTCGTCAGCAGTGTTGGCTAGACTTTCGTTTTCGCTAAACACTGCAATGGCCATCGCGGCACCTACGCCAAGCGCCGGAGCACCTCTGAGTGCCAATGACTTTATTGCAATCTCCACACCTTCAAGTGTGCAGCACCTCAAAACATCGCCTTGAAGAGGCAGACGTGTTTGATCGATAAGATATACACCGGAAATACCGTCGTCAGAATCTTTATCCCACCATATGCTATGCGGGAGATTTGTTAAATCAGCCGCCATTTTTTATTAAACCGTGCCTAAGTTCCAAGAGTTTAGATATTCTTCTTGCTCAGGGGTCAACGTGTCAATAGCCAGACCTAATGCTCTGAGCTTAAGCAGGGCAATACTCTCATCAATTGACTCGGGTACACGATAGACACCAGGAGTAAGCTGCTTGGCATATTTAGCCACATATTCGGCAGTCAGAGCTTGATTGGCAAAGCTCATATCCATAACCTCTGCCGGATGTCCCTCTGCGCCGCTAAGATTTACCAAACGTCCTTCGGCGAGCAAGATGAGATTGCGCCCGTCGTACAAGCGATACTCCTGCACCATTGGTTTAAGTTCGCGTCTATCGGTGGAATTATCATCCAACCAAGAGATATCAATTTCAGAGTTAAAGTGACCGGAGTTGCAGATTATCGCTCCATTTTTCATGTTGGTGAATGCCGCAGCACCAATGACGTTAAGATTGCCTGTTACAGTGACCCAGATATCGCAACGCTTGGCAGCCTCCGCAGCCGGCATTACTAAGTAGCCTTCCATGTGAGCTTCCAACGCCTTGAACGGATCAACTTCACAAATGATAACTTGCATGCCCATACCGGCAGCGCGCGTGGCAATACCTCTGCCACACCAGCCATAACCACTAATAACTATGGTTCTGCCGGCTAACAGACGGTTGGTCAAGCGCATGATGCCATCAAGAGTAGATTGCCCGGTACCGTAGCGATTGTCATAGAAGTGCTTGGTCTTAGCATCGTTTACCGCAATGATCGGGTAACGCAATGCACCATCTTTAGCCATCGCTGACAGACGAATAACTCCTGTGGTGGTTTCTTCGGTACCACCTAAAATATTGGTGATAATCTCGGGGCGCTTTTCGTGAATACGACCAACCACATCGGCACCGTCGTCCATGGTGATGTGTGGTTGATGATCGATAACACGATCAATATGTTGGTAATACGTTGCCGTATCTTCACCCTTTACCGCATACGTACGTACGCCATAATGCTGAAGCAATGCGGCAGCAGTATCGTCTTGAGTGGATAGAGGGTTAGATGCGCAAGCTACAACATCTGCTCCACCGGCTACTAGAGTGCGCAGCAAATTGGCTGTCTCGGTAGTAATGTGCATGCAGGCCGATATGCGTAGACCCTCCAGCGGGCGCTCTGATTTGAAGCGCTCTCTGATGCCCGCAAGCACCGGCATGTCTCTGTCTGCCCATTCGATGCGAGCTCTACCTGCATTTGCCAGAGTTATATCTTTGATATGATAAGGCATGGCCTCATTCCTCTCCAATTTGCCAAAATCTTGTTAAAAAAGTTCAACTACTTATATTACACGTTTACGCTTTTTTGTCGTCATAAAACTTCTTGGTTTATATGCAAATGTCGCCTTATTGCAACTTGTACCGCACGTAGCGACTTCTAATCCGCTAAACGCTTGGCAATTTCTTGCAAAAATGCCCTGGTGTCTACCTTGGTCTTGTTTTCCAAGTTAGACAAAACATATAAGTCGCCGGTCATTATGCCATCCTCGATAGTTGCAATAGTTGCTGCTTCTAACTTCTTGGCAAAATTGCAAAGCTCTTGATTACTATCAAGCTCTCCGCGCTTGTTTAATGCTCCTGTCCAGGCAAACAAGGTTGCTACGGAGTTTGTGGATGTGGATTTTCCTTCAAGATGTTGATAATAATGGCGTTGCACGGTTCCATGAGCGGCTTCGAACTCCCAATAACCATCTGGAGATACCAATACCGAGGTCATCATGGCCAACGAACCAAAAGCAGTGGCTACCATGTCGCTCATCACATCACCATCGTAATTACGGCAAGCCCAGATAAAACCACCTTGAGAACGGATAACGCGAGCGACAACATCATCGATCAAAGAGTAGAAGTACTCAATGCCGGCAGCAGCAAAATCACTCTTGTATTGCCTCCCAAAGACCTCATCAAAGATATCCCTAAAGCGGCGCTCGTAAGTTTTTGAGATCGTATCCTTGGCACCAAACCACAGGTCTTGCTTGGTGTCTAAAGCATATTGCATGCAGGCATGGGCAAATGATTCAATAGAGGCATCCGTGTTGTGGATACCCTGCACAATACCACTCGGTGCGCTTGCGTAGACAAAATCGTGTATCAACATGCGCTCTTCTTTGCCACTCGGAGAAGTAGCTACCAGCTCTACGGTGGCACCGGACATCTCATTGCCTATAAGCATCTCGGTATTTTTATATATGTCGCCATACGCATGACGCGCGATGGTGATGGGCTTTTTCCAGNNTTGTGCATGCCCTGCACAATGCCTGCCGCCGGCATATCCGCCACTGTTATCCGTTTTTCCTCGCCGTCATTTCCTGTCCACACCATTTCAACTTTGCCCGCCGAAGGAATGACCATTTCCGAGGCTTTGTACACATCGCCGTAAGCATGCCTGCCGATTACGATAGGTTTTTTCCACGACGGAATCGAAGGCCGGATACGCGACACATTTATTGGCCTGCGGAACACTGTCCCGTCCAAAACCGCCCGGATCGTCGCGTTGGGGCTGGGAAATAAATTCCGCAGATTGTATTCGGTTTTGCGGGCGGCGTTGCTGGTAATGGTGGCGCATTTTACGCCTACACCGTATTTTTTGATTGCATTAGCAGCATCGATCGTTATTTGGTCTTTTGTGCGCTCGCGCTCTTTTAGACCTAAATCAAAGTACTCGGTGTTCAGTTCAATGTGTGGCTCGATCAATAGTTCTTTGATCCATTGCCAGATCACCCTCGTCATTTCGTCGCCATCAAGCTCAACTAACGGGGTTGTCATCTTGATCTTTTCTGACATCAAGTTCCTTTCAGTATTATTATTTCTTTTTGCAGAGGTCGATGATTTGTGCTGCGCGGCGCTGCAAGACACCTTTAGCATTGTTGGCATCAAAATCCATACGGCTGGCCAAAGATTTCTTTACGTCTTTACTGATGCTGCCACCGGCAAAGCTTATTACCGATATCAGCATGTCTTGAAACTCCGCATCTCCGTGATAGCACTGGATGGCCTCGTCAAGAAGTGGCCATACACGATCTGAGCGATCAGCATCAATTGCGCCATAAACGCATAAAAAGCGTACCGCTGCCAAACGTGCGCTGCCGGATTCTTCATCGTAAAGCGATCCCTCTGCGCCGATCAACGCATCAACACAGCTATCCGGAGCCATGGGCACAAAGCGAGTTAAAGCCTCTAGGCACTCCCACCTTGTTTGAGCTTCCGGGCGATGCAATGCGTCAACAATGTGCGCGGCGTGTGGAACCAACGCCTCCGGATTAGTCTCGGAAATCACACCTATGGCTGATGCAGAGAACTGCCTTATCCTACGTGCTTCAGTGGAGAGATTCTCCACCAACGTCAATAACACCGCAGGGTTTGCCAAAGCTTGCTGAGCCACAGTAGCGCGGTCAGCCGAAGGGTCAAAAACGATCTTTTCTGTAGCAGACGTTTTTGACTTGGCTTTTGATGCTGCCAAAGCTTTTGCCGGGGTCTTTGTTGATGTCGATACGCTTTTTGCATTCGCAGGTTTTTTGGCCACAGGTTTTTCCGGTGCAGCTTTAACCGCCGCAGTTTTTTTAGCTGCAACGGTTGCGGTCTTTTTGGTGCTTTCGACCGCTTCCTTTTTGGGACTTGCCATTATTTTTACTCCAATGCAAAAGTTCCATGTTTGCGCAGATGCGGAGCTAAGCCGCCATCCGCTAATAGTTTTGCCATGACCGAAGGAAGAGGCGCAAACGGTATATCCTCACCGGTTGTGATGTTTTTTACAACTCCCCCTTCGAGATCAACACTGATCTCGTCTCCTTCATTTATTTTATCCGTGTCGCACTCTACTACCGGAAGACCGGTGTTGATGGCGTTACGAAAGAAAATACGTGCGAATGATTTTGCGAGTACTGCCTTAGTATTAGAGTGGATAAGTACCAGCGGAGCCTGCTCACGCGATGACCCGCTACCAAAGTTTGTTCCGGCAACCAAAATACCACCCTCGGGTGACACACGATCGTAGTAGTTGGGATCCAACTCCTCCATGGCATGGTGAGCCATTTCTAACATATCGTTAGACTTGAACTTATATTTACCGGAAATGATGTAGTCGGTATTGATATCGCTACCAAACTTAAATGCTTTTGCTTTTATGCTCACAGGTACTCCCTTGGATCGGTAATCTTTGCAGTTAGCGCTGACGCTGCAACAGTGGCAGGTGAAGCAAGATAAATAAAAGCGTTGGAGTTACCCATACGACCCTTAAAGTTGCGGTTTGCAGTAGAGATAACATTCTCGCCATCGCTTGGTACACCATTATGTGTGCCCACACAAGGACCACAACCGGGAGTTACTACGCTGGCTCCGGCCTCGACCAGTGTTTGGATGTAACCTTTTGCCATAGCATCTAAGTAGATGTCACGTGATGCAGGAGCCACCACCAAACGAACGTCAGAATGTACCGTCTTACCTTTGAGAATGCTTGCAGCAATTGCAAAGTCCTCTAAACGTCCATTTGTGCAGGTGCCGATGAATGCTTGAGCAATCTCAAGTCCTGCCACCTCGCTTATTGGCGAAACATTACCTACTGCGTGGGGTTTTGCAATCTGCGGCTCAAGTTTAGATGTATCGATCTCGATAGTATTTGCATATACCGCGTCGGCATCCGGATTTTGCGGATTAGGAGTGCGGACAAGCGGCTTATTATTGCGTTTAGCTCGCTCGTCAAAAAATGCCATCGTCTTAGCGTCGGCTTTCATAAGCCCGGCTTTGGCGCCAAGCTCGACTGCCATGTTTGAGATGGTCATGCGAGCATCAATCGAAAGGTCATCGATAACCGAACCGGAAAACTCCAGAGCTTGATAAGTTGCGCCGTCTACGCCTATCAGTTTGGCCAGATACAAGATGAGGTCTTTTGAGTAGACACCCTTAGGCAGGCTGCCGTTATAAATTATATGCTGAGTTTCAGGTACTTTGAACCAAAGCTTGCCCGAGACCATTGCCGCTGCTCCGTCTGTAGAGCCAACGCCGGTGGAAAAAACATTCAAAGCGCCGTACGTGCAGGTATGCGAATCGCAACCAATCACCAAGTCTCCCGGAACCACCTTGCCGCTTTCCGGAACCAGCTGGTGACACACTCCTCTACCCCAGTCATAAACATGCACGCCGGTCTTTTTACCAAAGTTGCGCATCTTGGCGTGGATCGCACTTACACCCTCTAAAGGAGATGGGCAGCTGTGATCCATTACCATTGCGACTTTTTCGCTATCAAAAACGCTGTCGGCACCCATCGATTCAATTGCGTCGATGGCAAGTGCGGACGTACCATCTTGACTCATTGCGAAGTCAATATCGGCAATTACGATGTCGCCGGCTTTTGCGTCCGTGCCACTGTGTGTTGAAAAGATCTTTTCTGCAATCGTCTTTCCAGCTATTTTTATCACATCCTTTTTCTTGGTTGGCTGATCAATTATCCATTAACCTTGCGTGAGAACTAATCCATGGCACAAATCTTGGCCGATGATTACCTCCCCACTTGAGCTTCCCGCAGTTCACTCTCGCTTGAAATCTTTTATAAGTTATCCCACCTACCAGCTACTACACATTCAAATAGAACCATGCGGCATACCGCAAAAGCTAGATATTTACTTACCTGGGATAGGATATTGCGAAAATAGTCCTGATGCAGGAACTGTATATTGTACTACTTTTGCGCGCATTATTCATCTTTTTGAGGACGTAAGCAGGCATGATTTACCATATTGTTGAATTACGTGACTTCAAAAGCTCCCGGCAAGGCTTAGACAATATCACAACTGCTAATTAGTACTTGATTAATTTCTGCAATGTATAGGGTGTGTAAATCGTTTTGATTACCGGCTTTGTTGTAGTGGTCTTTTAAAGGCCAGTTTTCTTGAAAACCTGAGGCTTTTAAGTCTTGTTGATATAGGCGCTTGCAGATGATGACCATTTCAGACTCTGAAAAATATGGGGTTTTGTCTCGTGCTGCTGCCACCTTAAGACCGCTGTTTGTTACCTTGTTTGGGTCGTCAAAGCCGCTGACGTTGCCCATGAAGTTTAAGGCATCGCGATACCGGGAATCCAAGAAGCTTAGGGAGAATGTGGGTGATGCCTCTACGTATGTTTTTGTGCATCTTTGCGGACGGATAAATACGTATGCTACCGGTTTTTGCCAGATGAAACCCAGACCGCCCCATGCGGCTGTCATAGCGTTGATGCTGCCGTCGGGTTTTGCGGCGGCTATCAGCATCCATTGCTTGCCGATGCGGTTAAAAACGTTGTCGTTTAGGTCGTATAGGGATACTTCTTTTAGTAGCATTTTGTTCTCACTTCCCCTTTGAGGATGAGTGTACCTCTTGTTGTTTAGATGGATTCCCGCCTGCGCGGGAATGACATGGTGGTGCGGTAGTGACATGGTGGTGCGGTAGTGACAGGTTGGTGCGGAGTTACACGGTTGTTCATGGTTAAATGTTTATGATTATAGCAGCTCGGACATTACCCAATCGCTGTATTCTCCTGTCCACATTTCTTGGGCTTTTGCAAATACGTTATTCCAATCTGTTGTTTTGTTAAATACTAGCTCTAAATAGTGTTTACATTCTATGCTTTGTTGCTCTGCGCCCAGATTGCCAAATACTTTTTGCGAGGCAAATGTGAATGCGCAGGTTGGGCAGGATACGATCATGGTTGTTGCTTTAGCTTGCTCGGCTTGCGCCAGTATTCGCTTGGCTCTGGTGTCAACTAGTTCTGCATCGAACCCTGATACAGCGCCACCGGCTCCGCAACAAGGTGTGTCTTTGCCTTCTTGTGCTAGCTTGCAAGTATCGCATGTGGCAAACATAATTCTCAGTGGCGTGCCGTGTTTTTGATCACGATCGTGGCAGGAGTCAAAGAATGCCAGTTGCTGATTGGCTACCTCCACATTTTTGCCGTGTTCTTGAAGCAATTTGGGCAGTGGTATTAACTCGATACTCTTGATACCTTGGTTTTCCAGATACTTTGCCAACTCCATTTCACAGCCACAACATACTGTTATGATGCGCTTGATGCCGGCTTTTATGCAATTGTTGATGATACTCTTTTGCAGTGCCTCCACTCGTTGATACTGCCCTCTGGATGCCAGCGGGCTGCCGCAACAGTCATCACTTAGTGCCCATTTGTAGCCTTTTTCTGTTAGCCAGCTTCCGGTTTGCCGCACCAAATCATCCATGTAGCTAACCATGGTGCAACCGGGGAAAAATAGCGTGTCTGCTTGGTTGGGCTGCAGATCTTTTAGATTTAGGAACTCGGGGTAAAACACGCCGTTTAAGTGGCGGTATACGCTAAATAGATGCCACTCTTTGTCCACCTCGACGCTGTTAAGGTCGTTGCCCATCAGCCCACTTAGTTGGTAGAATGCGCGCCACGGGCGCATGACTTCGTTGGCTTGGATATTGCTTGGGCAAAGAGCGGTACATTTATCGCAAAGGCAGCATCTGCGGGTGATGGCATATGTGTCCGGGTTTTGCTCGGCGTATTTGTGAATGGTTATGGTGGTTGTTGCATTGTTAACATCCGGTCGTTTATCTATTTTGGTGAGAAAGTCCAGTCCTGCTTGGGCGATGTCTGCCATCGATTTGATGTCTTGGTTAAACAGTTCGCAGCGGGCGCTGCATAGACCGCAATCCGTGCAGTTGCTTATTGTGGCTTGCCAGGCTTGTTTGGCTTTTTTGGTGCTGTATTCCATATGGTCATTCTCGCAAAAGTAGGAATCTGTTGTGTCTGCAAGATTAAAAGATGGACTGCCGCCTGCGCGGGAATGACATGAAGAGTCGTGGAGGTTGACGGAGCGGTCGTGGGGGTTGGTGCAAGAGGCACTTTTTAGGATGAAGGCTTTTGGGGTGCAGGTGGTTTTTCTTGCACATACTTGGCAGTCGTGAGCGATGGTCGCGGCGATTTCCTCCATAGATATTTCTTCGAAACCTAGTCTGGGGTAGAAATCTTGTGACTCGGTGCAGGCCACCAGTTTTAACGTGCCGTGTTGTTGTTCTGCGTATTTAACCAAAGCGCTGCCTACGCCTTGAAATTGCCACGTTGCCCATACTGCTACGGGGTATACATATGCGCCCTCATCGCCGTCTACTTGCTCTATCTGGATAAAGCCCAGTGGCACATCGTCTTCGTTTACAGCAACACTTATTTTCTTGATATTTTCGATGTAGCCCAAACCGTGTTCATCACAGATCATGTTGATATAGGTAAGGTCATTTTCTTTTGCCGGACGTATTTTGTACTGATCCATTGGTATCCTTTTGATGGTCGGGCGACTAACAGAGGGGTTGTTTTTAAAGCGGGGGCAGGTATATCTTAGAGCGGCTTTGGGGGATGGCTTTTTTACCTAATTCTTTTAGTCCTTTCACCACTTCCTCCATCTTGTCTACCGGGATTCCCATAAACATCAAATCGTCACCGATATCACTGGATGCTCTGCAGCCGTAACAGCCAAATGATATGTTTAACTCGCCGCTGGTGTATGGAATCAGCGTGGTCTCCACACATTGTGCGTTGTAGCCACTGGCATGGAAGTCAAAACGGTGACCGGTATAGTATGAAGAGCTCATACACAACCACATTACTTGCTCCGGTTGGGCAAAGACCGCTATTACCTGCGGCTCTGTTACCGCATTTTCCAACGGCGATACCACTGTGGCATCTACGGTGTGTGGGGGCAGTGATGGTCGCTCGTGTACCATACGTTTGGCAGCCTCAATGTCGTGCAATTTATGAAATAGTATGTATAGTTCGCCCGATGCCAGCTTGGCAGGCATGTCGGTTAGTCCTAAAATTGAGGTGCCATCCGGGCAGGCATGTCGGTTTGCCGGCATCACGTATGTGCGTCCACGCCTGGCTGCCATGAGTGACTGACAGTAACGTAAACGCTCGTTTGGTATCGGTGCATCCGGCAGCGGATCCCCTGCAGGAATTAGGCTTATAGCTACCGGACTCCATCTGAGCCCTAAAACCTCTTTAAGCGTGCTTGACCATGAAGCAAACAGCTCGCGACGCTCTTTGGGCAAAGGATCGGCTTTGGCTCGGGTAGAAAATGGATCTACACCACTTTTAACTGCTATCTTTATGCAGCCTTCGGGGCATTGACCGACGCATGTCTCACAGCCCCAGCAAAGCTCGGGGGCTACCACTTCCGGACCATCCTCAAACACCTCAACCGGGCAAAACGCTACGCAGAGATTGCAATTTGTGCATTGCGCCTTGTCAATATCTACAGAGTATTCCACTTGCTGTGGAGTGTTTTCTGCGCTTGAAGCTTGCTGATTTATATTTACTGCCATTTGACCGCTCCATGTTCATCTGCCGGCATTAACCAGGGTGAATACACCCTTTTGCCGCAACAATCCGTAAGTTGATATGTACANNGCCATCGTTACAAACATCGAACACTCCTTTAGGCGCTCAAGATCGGCGCTGTACGCGTCCATGTAGTTCATGATAATTACCGAAAGACCGCGAGCTGTAGGGATGCCTTTTTTGACGAGAATATCGCCAAACACCGAGCCTTGCGGTGAATTCGGATTGTAAAGTGCCAAGTATTCTTCTTGGCTGAGACCTCTTGTGATGGGAACAAACTGCCCTGAATCTTTAGCGAGGAACGTGCCGGTGTCGCAGAGCGGATGCGAGCAGCCAAGCGGCAAGATGTCGTCAACTTTGATGAGCCCTGCGGTTTGCTCTTCCAGCATAAAAATTACATCGCCCATATTAAGCGACTCTGCCTCATCAGCCTCAAATCTGCCGGAGGTAAAAGCCGGCTGCAGAGCAACTCCGGCAACTACATCGGAGTTTTCAAGTGCATAGTTGATAACATCACCAATCTGGTCATCGTTGATTCCGGAAATTATTGTCATGGCTAACACTATTTGTACTCCGGCCTTACGACAGTTTTCCACCGCTTTGAGCTTGGTGTCCAGCAAATTAGCACCACGCACTTGTTTGTAAACATCAGCCGTTAGACCGTCAAACTGCATATATATGCCTGTGAGACCGGACGTTACAAGTTTTTGCAAGTAGTTTAGGTCGCGCGCTATCACGATGCCGTTGGTATTGACCTCAACACCCCAAAAACCCCACTCACGTGCTCTTTTGATGATATCAGCCAGATCGCTGCGCACAGTTGGCTCGCCACCGGTAAGTTGCAGGCCGGTATCTGCGCCACTTGACTCCACAATCGCTTTGAAAAAGTCGTCCAGACGATCCACCGGCACATCGGTATAGTCAGCCTCGGCGCTCATAAAACAGACCGGGCAATGCAGATTGCAACGCTGAGTGACCTCGATCTCTACAAGTGTGGGTTTGCGGAGGTGCCTCATGCATATTCCGCAACCGGTAGGACAAGCCTTGTTGGTGGGTCTTCTGGCTGCGCTTTGGGGAGCAGCTGTCGGAAACGCAAGTGAGCGCATCTTTTGGTAGTGATCCGCGTCCGGCCAAATGCGTGTAGAGATCGCTCCGTGCTCTTTGCACTCGCGCTGCATCCAAACTACGCCGTCACTATCAGCCGCGATGTTTGCCGGCAATACCGCCAGGCACTTTGGGCAAAGCGCCTGAGTTGTATGCAATTGCGTATCAGGCATTTGGCACGTCTATCGCCTCGCGGCTGTCTCTGTCCTCGTTTGCCGGCGTACCCACCTTAATTCCTTTCCAATCCAGCCATGCCAGCGTGCGATGTGCCACAAATATCTCCGGCTGGCACTCAGCGGAAAGCGCCAGAGAGCGCAGGACTGATGTAGTGTGGGCAAGATCTTGCGCATCATCCACATCTGCTACCGGGTCTAACGACACCATGTGCACATTTGCCTCGCGGCATTTATCCACATAAGCATCTAAAGCCGGACGACCGGAAAGGTTGTAGTAGACTTGCTTGTGATCCATAGGTGTTTTGCTTGTCCAACCGATAAGCGAGACGCCACACTCTTGGCATGGGCACTGCACAATTCCGCCGTTATCGTAAGTCTTGTCCAGATAATCTAGCCACCTAAATGCGCGGGTGAGGTGACTTAGCGGCATAGTTGGCTGATCGCCACCTACCGCTAAAATGTCATCGTATCCCATCGCAAATATCTGCTCAAAGGCATCGTCAAAATGCTCATCAAAGTTCTCGCCTTTGTCGACTATGTACTTGATCGGCCTTGGCCACTCGCCTGCATCTTCGTACGTTTTCTTCATCAAATCAAGGTTTTCTGCCGGAGTTGTGGAGATAATAAAGTCGTAGATATGATCCGGCGCATCTGGATCTTCCTGCTTTGCAGCCTCGGCCTCTGCCTCCATCTCCCACATGGCCTTAAAACACATCTCGGTCACATCAAAGATCGAACGCTTAAAGAACTCAGCCGCTTCTTCCTCTGTAAAAATGCCGCCACGGTCTACGGTCAGACGTGTTTTTACTGTTCCGGGAATGGGCGGTTTGGAGAAGAGCAAAAGTGCATGTTTTCTTGTTGCCATAAAGTGTCCACCTTATCTTTCTTGTTTAGTAATTTTATTCATCCTGCAAGGTATTGCGTTGTATGTCCAGCTGCCTATCAGGGGTTCGCAGTTTTCGATGTCGCAGTTTGTTAGCGTGTTTACGTTGGATTGCCATATACCGCTTAGGTTAGGTTCGCCCACTGCCATCTCCGGATACCACCAGCCGTATTCGGCACTTAGCACTCCATCGACCATTTGGGTCACCTCGGTCTTAAACTTTGCTGATCCTCTATCGGTCTCTAATGTTACCCACTCGCCTTCGCTTAAGCCCGCAGCCTCTAGTGTTGATGCGCTCATTTGCACGGTTGGCTTGGGGTGTCTGCGCCTGAAATCGGGGTTGTTAAAATATGACGAAGCCCAGTACGGTTGCATTCGTGCACCGGTTATTAGTGTGTAGGGATAATTTGAGTCTGATGCTACCGGGGCAGGAACCGGTAAGCGTGCTGCGCCAAGAGACTTCAAAAACTCGTTTGCCAACTCGATCTTACCTGTGGAGGTAGAAAACCCCAGTTGTGTGCCGTCTTCAAAACGATACTCGTGTTTTTTAAATGGAGCATGTCCGGCGTAGATGCCGCCATCTGTCCAGCGCTGCCAATCTACACCTGCCGGTTTTAAGCTGGTCTCTAAAGCCTGCTTAAGATCTTGCTCGAGCCAGTGCTCTGATTGCCCGAGGCGAAGTCCTAATTCTCTAAAGACATCATAGTCGGTGCGACGCTCGTAATATGGTGCAACCGCCGCAGCTCCTCCATAACAAAAGTTTGCGATGCCGCCATGCGCTTGCATCAGTGGTCGTTCAAATGCACCGGCTATTGGCAGCACATAATCTGCCAGTTGTGCCGTTGGTGTCATGTAGTATTCCAAGACCACGATCAGATCTAAGGCGTGAAAGGCTTTGTGCACAAGCTTGGTATCTGCATAAGTGACCAGCGGATTTGCAGCCATACATATCAGCGCACTGACCTTGTAAGGCTCTCCGGAAAGCGCTGCTTTCCATACCAGATTTGGATGCGCCGATGTTAGGTAGCGCATGGGCAAGCGTTTACTAAAGCGATTTGTAAGCTCAGTTGCTCCGCTGTATCCCGGGTAGCTTTGCAGAGCACTGTGACCGATGTTTAGTTGAGTGGCGCGCTGCTCAGGTGTTAAAGCTGCGCTCATCTCCAGATCAATCTCCGGCGTGAAATCACTCATGCCCTCGATCAGGCACGCGCCTTCGCGGTCTACGTCACCGGTGATGGCACGCAGTATCGAAAGCGCTCTGTGTGTTGGGGCGGTGTTTGCACCCAGTTGGTCTATGCCGCGACCGGAAAGCAACGCCGTTGGTTCGGGGATGGAAAATATCTCTGCCGCTTTGGCGATATCTGCTGCCGGCACTGATGTTATCTGCTCGGCGTGTTTAAGCGTATAAGGCTCCAC
>DBCW01000140.1:2660-7040 GCA_002293265.1 Eggerthellales bacterium UBA948 | reverse complement strand
CAGAGGGGTGCGAGAATGACAGACAAAGTATCGGGAATGACAGACAGAGCTAGAGCACGATATGTTAACCGAGAGAAGTTGGATTAAAAGACGCAAATGCCGCTTTTTATAACAAAGCATATCACCAAGTTCTTGCTACTCATGGTTGCCGTGAGTATGGTAGTCTTTATCTTGGTCAGCGCCAGTCCTATAGATCNNGCAGGCAAACGTTGGCCAAGCGGCCTACATTAATATGAGTGCGGAGAAGCGTGCGCAACTTAATGAATATTGGGGAGCAGATAAGCCTGTCTGGGAGCGATATGCTTCGTGGGCAGGCTCATTTGTTCAAGGCGACATGGGCACGTCGCTTAGATACAACGCCCCGGTTGCTGATGTCATAAGCAACCGCTTTTTGAACTCCGTGGTGTTAATGGCCTCCGCGTGGTTAATATCGGGCGTACTTGGATTTGTGCTTGGCATTATTGCCGGAGTGTATCGCGGGCGCTTGCCGGACAAGATCATCAAGGGCTACTGCTTTTTGCTGGCCTCTACTCCCACATTTTGGCTTGGGCTGGTGGTATTAATTGTGTTTTCAGTCTGGTTGGGCTGGTTTCCGTTTGGTTTTTCTGTGCCCATCGGTGTGGCTGAGAGCAATGTTACTTTAGCAGACGCAGCACATCACTTGGTATTACCTGCACTCACTCTGTCCGTCATAGGCATTGCAAACATTGCACTTCACACACGCGAAAAGACCATCGACGTTATGCAGAGCACCTATTTTCGTTTTGCAAGGGCGCGAGGCCTAAGCGTATGGGGCGCTATGCGCCATCACGGACTGCGTAACTTGCTGCTGCCGGCTATCACCCTACAGTTTGCATCTATATCAGAGATTTTTGGCGGCTCAGTTTTGGTGGAGCAGGTGTTCTCATATCCGGGACTTGGTCAAGCAGCCGTGCGAGCAGGGCTTGGAAGTGACGTGGCTCTACTGGCAGGAATCGCCATAGTTTCTGCTGCTATAGTCTTTGGTGGCAACTTAATCGCCAACCTCTTATACGGCGTGATAGACCCACGCATCAAAAGAGGTGAGGCTCATGAGTGAGCAAGTGACCGCGTTTCACACTCTCAAGGTGCGCGCAGCAAGTAATCGCATCAGAACCCTGTCCGCTTGCATAATATCGGCAGTCTTGCTTGTGGCTTTGGTGGTTGTGGGCGTGGGCTCAACTGAGTCAGCAATGCTTGTAGACTTCACAGCCAAAAACCTGGCGCCAAGCGTCAACCATTTCTTTGGCACCGACTGGATGGGGCGCGACATGTTTTTGCGCACCGTGTCGGGCTTATCCACAAGTGTTTTTGTTGGACTACTGGCAGCAGGAGCCTCGTCAATAATCGCCTTAATCCTTGGCACTGCCGCCGCTTTAGGTGGCAAAAAAGTGGACACCGTGATCACCTGGCTGATAGATCTAATGCTTGGTGTTCCGCACATCGTATTGCTAATACTTATCTCATTTGCCATAGGTAAAGGCTTTTGGGGTGTGACCATTGGTGTTGCAATTACACACTGGCCAAGTCTGGCTCGTGTAGTGCGCGCCGAGATTTTACAATGCAAGCAATCAACATATGTGGATGTAGCCAGAAAATTAGGCAAAGGGCGCATGTACATTGCACTTCGCCACATGCTGCCTTATGTGTTGCCACAGTACTTAGTGGGGCTGATACTCTTATTCCCACACGCAATCTTGCATGAGGCGGCGCTAACGTTTCTGGGTTTTGGGCTTCCTCCCGAGCAACCGGCAATTGGCGTGATCTTGTCCGAGTCTATGGGCTACCTGTCCGCAGGCATGTGGTGGCTGGCAGTTTTCCCCGGCATAGCTCTAATCGCAACTGTGCTGCTGTTTAACGAGATTGGATCAAACTTGCGCCGTCTCATCGATCCACACAGTTCGCAGGATTAAGGTGCAATATGTTGCAAAATGAAGTGCTGGAGCACGAAAAGACCACACATGAGGCACAGCCGGTTCACCATAAGCACTCGCATGCTGTAAGTTCAGTGCATACAGAAGGACATCACCTACTTCAGGTGGAGGATCTTACGATCTCTTTTACCATGTACGATTCACTTTCGCCCTCTTTTTTTCGCGCCAAAAAAGTTAAAAAAGCGGTGATTGAGAATTTGAGCATATCTGTTCATGCCGGTGAGATCGTAGCGGTTGTTGGTGCATCTGGCTCAGGCAAAACGCTGTTGGCTGATGCAATACTTGGTTTATATGAGCCAAATGCTGAGGTAAAAGGACGCATATGGTTTGATGGTGTGCTGCAAGATGCTGAGTCGCTAACCAAACTACGCGGCAATGGAATATCGCTGGTGCCACAAAGCGTGACGCACCTCGACCCCTTAATGAAAGTGGGTAAGCAAGCACAAGGTTTCTTGGGCGCAAAGGATGCAAGCGCCTCAAAACAAGGAGCAACTCGCAAGGCTGCGCAAGAGAAGATGTTTACGCGCTACGGTCTTGAGAGCAATGTGAGCGATCTGTATCCATTTGAGCTTTCCGGTGGCATGGCCAGACGTGTGTTATTGTCCACAGCACTTCTGGATAATCCACGTGTGATCATAGCCGACGAGCCAACGCCCGGGCTAGATCTTGACCTGGCAATAGCAGCACTTGCAGACTTCAGGGCTTTTGCTGATAGCGGGGGAGGCGTATTGCTGATCACACACGATATCGAGCTGGCACTAAACGTCGCAGACCGCGTAGCAGTTTTCAAAGAAGGAACAGTTGTGGAGGAAACTGCGGTGGCAAACTTTGCTTCACCTGATACCTTGCAGCATCCATTTAGCAAGCAATTATGGTATGCACTGCCGGAACACGGATTTGAGGTGCGGCCATGAGTGTGCTTGAAGCAAGAAATATTTCATTTGCCTACAACGGCTCTAAAACTGTGCTTGACGACCTGTCGCTTAGAGTGGAGAGCCATGAGCGTGTAGCGCTGGCAGCTCCATCAGGAACCGGCAAAACAACACTAGCTCGAATACTGGCCGGATACGAAAAACCCAACAAGGGTGAAATTCTGCTGGATGGCAGCCCGCTGCCCAACAAAGGCGTATATCCGGTGCAAATGATCTGGCAACATCCCGAAGCTGCAGTAGACCCACGTATGCGCATGCAATCGACATTAGAAGAAGCCGGCGCAATCGATCAAGCGCTTGTTGAGGGGCTGGGAATCAAATCGGAGTGGATGAGCCGCTATCCCCACGAGTTATCCGGGGGCGAGCTGCAACGGTTTTGCATAGTGCGCGCTCTAACGGCAAAACCAAAGTTTTTAATCGCCGATGAAATATCTACAATGCTAGACGCTCTAACTCAAGCCCAGATATGGCATTTCTTGCTGGACGAAGTTGTTAAGCGGGATGTAGGCCTAGTATTTGTATCACACAACTCGGAACTAACAAAACGCATCGCGACAAGAGTGGTGAAGCTCTAGATTAAAAGGTTAGTCGCGCACCGGAACTATCTCCAGCCAGCAACCATCCGGGTCTTCAATAAAGTAAATACCCATGTCAGGATTTTCAAAAACTATGCAGCCCATCGACTCATGCAGAGCGTGAGCCTCCTCGATATTTTCTACTCTAAAGGCTAGGTGGGTGTCATCGCTGCCGTTGTTGTAGGGTTTTGTGCGCCCATCATTCCAGGTAAGCTCAAGCTCAAAATCAGTAGTGTCATTGCCAAGATAGAATAGCTTCCAAGAACCATCATCCGGCCCTTTTGTGCGTTTTAGCTCTAACCCCAGCGCGTCTTTGTAAAACGCCAGAGACTTCTCATAATCAAGAACATGAATGTTCTCATGTATCATCTTCGCTTTGATCATCGCTATATCCTTTCTGCATATTGTCTGATTATACAATATAATGCCAAAATTCGATTGGCATTATACGTATAAACTGTTAGAATCAATACGTACAGATAAAGGAGTTCATTATGCATGAAAAACTTACACTAAGGCTAGATGATAAAGCCATCGCTATAGGCAAGAGTTATGCAAGGAAGAACAATACTTCGTTGTCTCAAGTGGTGCAAAACTACTTACTATTGCTTGGGGAAGACGATAGCCTTGTAGAGGTTATTCCAATTTCTAAAAAGCTTAGTACGCTTGCCGGGATTGGAGCAGGCAACTTCACGGAGTCTGATTACAAGGCTCACCTGGAGCAGAAGTACTCATGACAGTTAAATCGTATTTTATAGATACAAATATTGCACTTGATCTTTTGCTTGCGCGAAAGCCGTTTGATTTTGATGCAGTTCAGATTTTTGCGATGGCTGAATCGGGCAAGATAAAACTGCTCCTCTCATCTGATGCTATAAGTACAATTGCATATTTAGTTGAGAAAAACTCTAGCAAACAGGC
>DBCW01000140.1:2389-2561 GCA_002293265.1 Eggerthellales bacterium UBA948 | reverse complement strand
GTGCGCAAGCCATTATTACGCGAAATACTAAGGACTTCAAGAATTCTCCGGTACCAGCGATTACACCAAAAGAGCTATTTGCACATCTGACTTCAAACAACCAGTAAACGCTAAATGCATACAATCCCTACTTAAATCATAGTCTACCCCTAGGGAAGCACCGATTTAATGC
>DBCW01000140.1:514-2299 GCA_002293265.1 Eggerthellales bacterium UBA948 | reverse complement strand
GCATTAAATTGGCACTTCCCTGGCAACGGCAATGCAACAAAGTGTCTTTTAGCTTGCCATATCCACGAAGATAAGGTAACTTATGCCATTCAGTATCTGATATATATGAATTAATCCATGCTGAAACTAGCTTCGCAGAGATAAACTAACTTACTTGCAAAAACAAGCAAATAAAAGGGCTCATGTAAAGCTACACGCACGTTGCTGCGGCACGTGAACCTACTATTTGTTCTGGAGATATATTTGAACACAACTTTTCAAGACCTTGGTCTGTCCAAGGCAACCCTTGTTGCTGTAGAGCGCATGGGTTTTACCCAGCCAACTCCCGTTCAGGAGCAGGCAATTCCTCTTGCAATGACCGGTCGTGACGTTGTTGCGGCAGCAAAAACCGGCACCGGCAAAACTGCTGCGTTTGCACTGCCAATTGTAGAGCGCATCGGACGCTCCAAGCGCTCCGGCACCCCAAAAGCTCTGATTGTAAGTCCAACCAGAGAACTTGCAATGCAGATCGATCAAACATGTTTTGCGCTTTCCAAAAACTCTAAGCATCGCGTACTGACGGTTGTTGGCGGCATCTCGTACAACACTCAGATCAACAAGCTCAAACGCGGCGTGGACATCTTGGTAGCCACACCGGGCAGACTTTGGGACCTAATGGACCGCAAGGTTGTGCACCTAGATGAGGTTGAGGTGTTGGTATTAGATGAGGCGGATCGCATGTTGGACATGGGATTTTGGCCAACTATGAAAAAGATCGTGGCGGCAACCCCGGAAAGCAGACAAACGTTGTTGTTCTCGGCAACAATTGATCGCAAGATCATGCAAAACATCGAGCCTATCTTAAAAGACCCGGCTTTTGTAGAGATCTCTCAGAGTGGCGAGACTGCCGATACCGTAGATCACTTCGTGATGTCTGTAGCGCATAGAGAAAAGCAAAACCTACTGCGCGCAGTGCTTAGAACTAAAGGCGCAGATCGAAGCATAGTTTTCACACGCACCAAGAGTCGCTCCGATAGTTGCACACGCCAGCTCAGAGCTGCCGGGTTTTCTGCCGACAGCATTCACTCTGACAAGTCGCAATCGCAGCGCAAGCGCGCACTTGATGACTTCAGCAAGGGTAGAACTAACATTTTGGTAGCCACAGACGTATTAGCGCGTGGCATTGACGTTTCCCAAGTTGAACAGGTAATCAACTACGACCTACCGGATTGCCCCGAAGACTACATTCACCGCATCGGCAGAACAGGACGCGCGGGAGAAGCAGGTTACGCAATCTCATTTGTTAGCCCGGAGTCCAAGTGCTTACTGCGCGATATCGAAAAGCTTCTGGGCGAGAAGATACCCACTTTATCGACGGATGATTATCGCAAGCCGGAAGCCCATGATAACAGCGAAGAAAATGTGGAAAAACCCGAGTCCAAATCCAACGGAGAGGGTAGTGCCAAAGCCAAGACAGTTGGCATTCACCTTAAGCATGGTGTGCATCGTGCTGGCAAACGAAACGCAGATTCCTCCACACATAAAGCACGCCCCAACAAAAACAGAACTCGCTCTCGCAATCAAAATGCTGCCGGCGCTGGCGCTGGGCAACCTTCACGTAAGTCTCGTCCCGGTCAAAACAGCTCTTGCTACAAACCGGCAGGAAGCTACGCAGCTTCGTCCTCGCGCAAAGCAAGCAGGAATAAAAGCAAGCAGCTAAATCGCGCTCGCTAAATCCTGGCGAATAAGGTACCTGAGATAATCAGAGCGGCTCATGTTCAAACTGGCCGCTCTTTTGTCCATGGC
>DBCW01000140.1:0-454 GCA_002293265.1 Eggerthellales bacterium UBA948 | reverse complement strand
CCACGCTCAAATGCATCAGCAATCTCATCTAACATTTCATCAGTTATGACAATGCCGTTCTTTGTTTTAAAAACCATGTTTTCCACCTACCAAGCCAGCTTCTCTTAAAGTCTTCTTTGATGGCGGTGTCATTGCGTGAAAAATTCTTATAGCTCCTGTTTCTTCTGCTACGCCGACCATCTCTAAAACTCGTCCATTTGTATCAAATCCAACGGCAACTAAAACTACATCCGGTAAAGAAATACCACTTCGTTCAATCACAACAAATGCATTTCGCCAAGCGCTTTCTACATCTACAACTGATATCTCCGGATGTCGCTCTTCGACCCGAGGATCCACTTCAAAATTTTCAAACACAACCCACCCCAATTGCAAATAATATTATGTCTTATGTAATTGTAAGACATAATAGGTTCTGCATCAAACTTAATAATCCTGGCGAATAAGGTACCTG
>DBCW01000109.1 GCA_002293265.1 Eggerthellales bacterium UBA948 | reverse complement strand
GTGGTGAATACCAGATGCAACCCACGCATATTGAAATAATAGCTGATGCTCTTTGGAAAGCTGTTAAACTATAATTAAAATGGAAAAAAAATTCCATAATCAAAAATCTATATTAGTTAGAAATTTGAGTTAAAAGCACAAATAAATGCACTAATAATCAGAAACGGCTACTTGTGCTTCTCATTGACAAGTTTAGAATACCATGTTATTCTTCAAAAGTGGAATATATATTCCAAAAACTCGTTTTACTGGAAAAGGAGGTTGTTATGTCAGAAGAGTCGTACACATACACTGAATGCATGGGTTCTGCTTGTCACGAGTTCTGTTTTCTTAAAACTTACGTAAAAGATAGTAAGGTTGTTCGTACAGAAAAAGCAGTGCTGACAGGCCCCGAGAGTGATCGTTTTGAGTGTTGCCAAAAAGGCATAGATTATGCCCGCTTTGCAGAGCATCCTGAGCGTTTGCTTTACCCTCTGAAACGCACAGGAAAACGAGGTGAGGGATTATTTGCCAGAATAACTTGGGATCAGGCTCTTGAAGAAATAGGAGATAAGCTTAATGAACTGAAAGAAAAATATGGGTCTGAATCACTTCTTTTCACCATTAATCCTTCAGGGTATCCCGGCTCGAATTTTTGTCTATTTGTTCCAATAATGTATCGATTTATTCATCTATATGATGCAACCGGATGCATGATGAACTCGGTTGATCAATCTTTCTTCGGAGCTCAGTCTATTGACCTTGGCTCTATGTTCAGGTACAACATGTCCGATCCTCGCTTGCTCTCTAAATCAAAACACATCATTATTTGGGCGAGCAATCCTTTGGGCAATACACGTGCGGCGGTAACAACTCGTGCCATTCTTGATGCTCGTGATGAAGGTGCTAAAATCAACCATATTGGTTGGCTCTTTAATTCCACCGCAGCTCTATCAGACAAATTTGTAGCCGTAAAAAGAGGCAGCGACATTGCACTTGCCCTTTCTATGGCTCGTGAAATCATATCCTGCGACGCTCACGATAAAGACTACCTCATCAAGCACACTGTAGCACCCTTGCTCGTGCGTGAAGACACAGGTCTTTTCCTTAGAGCAAGCGACATTGGTCTTGCGTCTGACGCAAATGATTATGTTGCTGTAGTGCAAGGTGCCGCTGTGCCAATTAAGCCACATGACCATGAACTACGCGATGTTCAACTAACAGGCAGCATAACTGTCGAGGGTGTTGTGTGCAAGCCTGCTTTCCAGCGTTTGATCGATCATCTTGATAAATGGACGCTTGAGTATCAAGAGAGTTATACCAATGTTCCTGCTGCTGATGTAAAAGGTCTGGTTGATGACTATCTGGAAGTTCGTCCTGCCAATATCTATCTGGAAGAGGGGCTTCGCTATCATAACGGGCTTCAGTCTTATCGTGCTATCCAGCTGCTTGCATACCTTACCGGAAACGTTGGTCTTGAAGGTGGAGGTATAACAATTATCGGCATGGGGCAAGGACATCCTACCGGCCTAAATGATATGGCATTGATATTTCCGGAAGGGATGGAAAACTGCAAAGGGCACTATATCAACCCTGAAGACATGTATGAAGAAATGAAAAAGGATAATCCAAAGTTCAAAGCGTATTTCAATTTTATGGGCAATCCCGTTCACTCAAATCCCGGACGAAAAGAGATTTGGGAGAACTTCTTTTCAAAGATGGAGCTTGTAGTAGTTCATGAGATATTCATGAGCGATACAGCCTTATTTGCAGATTATCTCTTGCCTGACACTACTACTTTTGAGCGCAAAGAACTCTTAACCCAAGGAAATCATGTTATCTATCAAGATGCGGCAGTTGCACGACCGGGTGAAGTACGTCCTGGTATTGAGGTTCTTTCCAGCATTGCTGAAACAGCAGGTTATGGATCGTTCTTTGATAAAACTGAAGACGAGTGGCACGCCATACGTCTGGACTCTCCTCTACCGGAATTTGCAGGAGTCGAGCCTCCTCTTACTCTTGAAAGGCTAAAAGACGAGAAGATGATTCGTCTAAACTCTCCGGAAACTCTTTATGATCCCATGGCAGCCGGTGACTTTGTAACACCAAGTGGAAGAATTGAGTTTTACTGTGAGGAGTTTGCCGATATCGGAATGCCTATGGCAACGTGGTCACTAAGTATCATGGATGCCTTAAGTGAAGAAGAGAAACAAGCATATCCTCTACAACTTTTTGTTGGTCGAGCCCGACTATTTATGCAGACACAACCATTTAATATCATGGACGACTTACTTGAACTTCATGGCAAGGAGCCATGGATGTGGATGAATCCAAAAGATGCGGCAGCCCGACATATCCATAATGGAGATATGGTGAAAGTCTATAACGATAGAGGTCATGCTGTTTTGAGGGCAAAGACTTCTGAGGCTTGTCCTTTGGGTGTTGCTCATATGTGGTTGAATTATCGAGCATCTGATTATAAGGAAGGTGGACCAACATACATGATGATCCCAACAGGGCTCAAGGAAAACATGGATGTGTTTGGTCACAGGTGGCGTGAGGTGATGCAAAACCGCTGGGGATTGGCTCCGGGAGAAAAGCCAAGTTACGAAGCAGCTGCAGAAGGACGGATGCCGGCAACTATGAGTTTCGATGTTTCTATCGCAGGAAACTATGACATTATCTGGGACAACTACTGTAACGTAGAAAAGGCGTAAGGAGGACTGACCGATGAAGTACGCAATACTTGTGAACAAAAAGCGCTGCACTGGTTGTTGGACATGTTCGATGGCATGCAAGGTCGCCCATGACTTACAGCCAAATGAGTGGTGGCTAACAGTAAGAACAATAGGCAGTGGTGCAGGAATTGATGAACCTGCAGGTCAGTGGCCAAACTGCACCATGTCATGGCAACCTGTTTACTCTAAAAAATGCATGCACTGTGCAGACCGGGTTGCAGAGGGAGAAGAACCGCACTGCGTATATAACTGTCCAACACACGCTCTTAGTTTTGGAAATCTAGACGATGCATCAAGTGCCATCTCAAAGCGCATGGATGACCTTATCAATCGTGGATATAGAATATATAAATTACCTAAGTGGGAGGGAACGCGACACAATATATACTATGCGGACATTTGAGTAAAAACATACTTTAAGCATTAAGATACATAAGGTGTATTTTATTTAACTCTTAGTATTTGTACATGTTTTCATTGGCTTGGTGTTTCTTGTTTAAGACTTCACCAAGCCAATCTTACGGTCAACGATTCTTATGTACGCGAAGTTTTCGAAATATATTGCAAAATATGTGCAAGGTCTACAGCAAGAAAACTTGTTTTATCGTCGTAATTTCGACACTGGTCAATTGGCTCTTTTTGAATTATCAAAAAAACTTCAAATATCTTATTGACAGCGCCCCCAAACGTCTATAATATATCTCCTTGTGTTTGGCGCGGAAAAAACGCAAAAAGCGCCGAAGACCTGGGGAATCGGACAGATAATATGCCCGATTTTTTCATGAAGAAGCAAGATCAAGCACCTTG
>DBCW01000142.1 GCA_002293265.1 Eggerthellales bacterium UBA948 | reverse complement strand
CGGATTAAGGCATCAGACGTATCGCGGCGAGATTTCATAATCAAGACCATAAGCGCCTCCGCTGCAGCAGTGGCTGCCGGCAGCGCTGTTTTGCTTGGAGGATGCGCTCCAAAAGAAGAGGACGGATCCACCGGTCTTATCTCTGACGGTCAGGAAAGCGATGGCGTCAGAACTGTAAGTGTGCCTACCGGCAAAGTGGTTTTGGCGCAAGATTTTGAACAAGCCCAACCCGAAGAATACCTTCAGCTAGTAAGCTCATACGACCTGCCCTTGGGCAGCTTGGTGCACCAAATTGACAGCGACCTCATCTTGGTACTTAAGCCCGGTGACCAAAATAAGAATTCTCGCGAGATCGCTTTTATGGATATAAACAACGGCAGCATGGCTACAATAGTCAAGCAGCCAATAAGAGACACCAAGAACAACAGGATCTACGATGCACGAGCTTCAAGATCTAGGCTGGCGTGGGTGGAGGTAGACCTTGCCGACTATAGCTGGCGAGTTTATGTGGTACCGCTTGCAGGCACAACACCGGGTGAGGCGTTGATGGTTGATGAGGGAAACTACGACTATGAACCGCCAATGCTTGCTGTTTACGAGAATAAGGTCTATTGGACAACCATGCCAATGGCAACAGGAAATGCCAGCCAAGAGAACTCGTATTTGCGCGCTATCGAGTTTGATTCAAGCAGACCGGACTCACAAGCCAGAGCATATAATGTGTTCGTATCGCATGGTCGCATGATTACCAATCCATTGGTGAGCGAAGGGGTCATTACTGTGACACCTCGCGTAAATACCAACCTCGTCTACTATCAGCTAACTGCATTGGATTGCACAAACGATAGATCTGTAGGTCGTATCATCATGCCTCAATCGCTAAGAGTTTCAGAGGCCATAAGCCTTAAAGGGCGTTTTGCGTTCAGCATAGAGCGTGACTACGCCTACGCTGAGGGTTTGTCCAAATTTGGCACCTATTTACAGCTGGACAATGACGAATACCTGCACTTTTATCGAACACCCATGAGCCCGGTTGCCATGTGTAAGAACTGTTTGATCGTAAAATCTACGGCCAGCATAGTTGGTGTGGACTTTACCGGCAAAAAGAATTTCGTGGTCGAACTCCCTGACCGATGCTCAGATTTTGGCGAAGCGCTGGTAAGCTGGGGCGTACAAGACAAAGTGGTAACCAGCTCAATACGTATAGCCGAAGGCAAAACAGCAGCCGAAGCAGTAATGATTAGAGTGTTTGCGTAATTGAGCGGTAATGTAATGCGATATGACGTGTTAAACTGTCTCTTTGCAAATACTAATGAATGCAACAACCTTCTCACGCGTATTAAGTTGGGTGAAGACAAGGTGAACATACAAAAGGAGAAAACCTGATGGCACAAAGAAACCCTATGAATGAACGTTATACAGGTGAGGGTCCCAGCGGACAAACGCGTAAGTCTGCGGCCAGCGCTAAGCCCAAGTCCTCGGCGGCATCATCTGTTTACATTAAGAAGAAGCCACAGACACCACAAGAAAAAAGAGCGGCTGCAAAAGCTCGTGAAAAAGAAATGCGCGCAAGGGCTGAGGAAAAGGCGCGTAAAGCGGAGGAGAAAGCTAAACTTGCGGCACAGGAAAGTGGTGAGGAGACCGAAGCTACCAAGGCTACTCAACAAAAAACCCCTATGGTCAAGCTCACTTCATCAAATCCGGGAATGCCAACTTCTGAGGAATACCAAAAATGGCGCAAAAGATACTGGGCGCTCGTCATCGTGGGCGTCGTCTGTATCGCATTGTCTTTCATCATGCAGATGAACGGTATGGCTCAGTCTCCAATGACGATGGTCATTTTGGCTGTCGCATATCCCGCGATCATTGGTGCGCTGATAATTGATTTTCGTAAGGTGAAGCCGTTGATCCGTGCTCATCAAGGCACAAGCTCCGGCAACAAGAGTCCTAAGCAGTTGAAGCATGAGCAAGAAGCCAAAGAGCAAGCAGCGGCTATGGAGGCTGCAAGAAAAGCGGCTAAGGCATCAAAACGCAAGCTGATACGCAGGAAAAAAGATGATGTTGTGACCACCGGTGCACCCGATGTAACAGAAGATGCTGAGAAAGTGGAGGCAATCAATTCCGACAAGAAGTAACTACCTATTTGCGGGCTGATATAAGTAAGCCTCAAGGCGAAGTTCTAGCCGCCTTTAAGCCCTTTGTTAACAGGGAATTGTAAAAAGAAATGAGGGAGTAATGAAGCAATACCAGATTTTCGTAACCGGTAAGCAGGGGATATTTGATCCCGCCGGTAAAACGGCGCAAAACGCGTTGGATAATCTAGGTTATACAGGTATTGAAGATTTAAAGATCGGCAAGTTTATTCAGCTTAGCTGTGAAGACAGCGTCAGCTTAGACACGGTTACCGAGATGTGCGAGAAGCTTCTCGCAAACCCAATCATCGAAGATTTTAGGATAGATGAGGTGGGGCAGTGACCAATATGCGATTTGGAGTAGTGGTGTTTCCCGGCTCCAACTGCGAACAAGATGTCGTACATGCATTGCGTTATCTGGGTCACACCGCAGACTATGTCTGGCACCAAGACACCAATTTAGCCGCCTTTGATGCAATAGTGCTTCCGGGCGGTTTTTCTTACGGTGATTACTTGCGTTGTGGAGCAGTTGCACGTTTCTCGCCGGTTATGGAGGCGGTTTCGGCTTATGCAAACGAAGGCAGACCGGTAATAGGTATCTGCAACGGCTTTCAGATACTCACCGAAGCGCATCTCTTGCCGGGAGCATTACTGAGGAACAGCGGTCTTAAGTTCATCTGCAAAGAAACGCCGATGCGAGTGGAGAAAAGCAACTGTAAGTGGCTTGATCTACCCGAAGGCACGGTGTTGCATATTCCGATTAACCACAACGAGGGTAATTACTTTTGTGACCCCGAGACCCTTAAATCCATGGAGGCAAACGGGCAGATCGTGCTCAGATATTGCAATGAAGATGGCAGTCGTAGCGTTGATGGCAGCGCCCCAAACGGAGCGATGGACGACATTGCCGGCATATGCAATGAGCGCGGAAACGTTTTTGGACTCATGCCCCATCCGGAACGAGTGACCGATAGTTTAGGCGGAAACAACGGCACCGATGGCGCCGCATTTTTTACCGCCATTGCCGCTTACGTAAAAGGAGCCTAGCTAATGAGCGCAACAAACAATGCGGCAATTCCCGCACCTGTTTCCGATAACGTAGTAACACTAGACGCAGACTTAGCCTTGGAGGTCGCGTTGCAACTTGGTCTCAATTCCAAGGAATATGAGGGCGTAGTAAAGACTCAAGGACGCACCCCCTCACTTACAGAACTCTACATCTACTCTTTAATGTGGAGCGAGCACTGTTCTTACAAGCATTCCAAGAAGCAACTTCGTATGTTTTCAAGCGAAGGCGAGCACGTCTTGCAAGGTCCCGGCGAAAATGCCGGTGTCATCAGCGTGGGTGACGGCTGGGCAGTAGCTTTTAAGATGGAGTCGCACAATCACCCCAGCGCGATCGAGCCTTTTGAGGGCGCAGCTACCGGCGTCGGTGGCATCATTCGCGACATTTTTACCATGGGTGCACGCCCGATAGCTTGTCTGGACTCGCTACGTTTTGGCACCTTGGACAAGCCTCGTCAGCGCTATTTATTTGAGGGCGCTGTAGCCGGCATTGGCTCATATGGCAACTGCCTGGGAGTGCCCACCATTGGTGGCGAAGTGTATTTTGACGAAGCTTACGAGGGCAACTGTTTGATAAACGCCATGGCCATTGGGCTTATGCGCGAAGAAAACCTTACACGAGCTGTGGGTTCAGGTCCGGGCAATCTGGTTGTGCTGATAGGCTCTTCCACCGGACGTGACGGCATTGGTGGTGCCTCGGTATTGGCCTCGCAAGAGTTTGATGAAGCCGCTGAGAACAAGCGCCCCGCAGTACAAGTGGGCGATCCTTTTGAGGAGAAATTGCTTATTGAGGTGTGCTTGGAGCTCTTGCAGCGTAAGTTGTTTGTGGCGCTAGGCGACTTGGGTGCCGCCGGTCTTACCAGCTCGGCTTCCGAGATGGCCAGCCGCGGTGGCGTGGGTATCGACATCGATGTGTCTAAGGTGCCGCAGCGCGAAAGCGGTATGCAACCTTTTGAGATCATGGTCAGCGAGTCACAAGAGCGCATGTTGGCTGTGGTGAAGCCCGATGATTTTGCAGCGGTCGAAGAAGCCTGCAAGCGTTGGGGAGTAGCATGTACCGCCATCGGTACAATCACCGACACCGGACGTTTTGTGGTGCGTGACACCAACTTACCGGCAGGTGAGGACATCGTCGCTGACATGCCCGCAGAGATGCTGGCAGAATCCGCTCCGGAATATGACACGCTTATGCAGCGTCCGGCTTATCTGGATATGCTGCAGAGCTTCTTTGATGAGGACCAAGAAGAAGACTCTGCGGATGACCCGGTATCTCGCACTAGATTTGTTTCATCAACGGCCGAAGATCCCCAGCTTTTACACGATGTGCTCACGGAGCATGTGATCAGTGGCAAGTTGCCTTCAGCAGTCATGGATACGCAGGCATTTGCGCCAACACCCGAAGCGCCACTAAACCAAATGTTCATGGCGATGCTCGCCAGCCCCAACATCGCTTCAAAGGCTTGGATTTACAGACAATACGACCATCAGGTGATGAACAATACCGTTGTGCTTCCCGGCGCAGACGCAGCAGTGCTGCGCATCGGCGATACCGGCAGAGGCGAGATGAGCAATCGCGGTATTGCAGCAACTACAGACTGCAACGGTCGCTACTGCTATCTTGACCCTTACACCGGCGCACAGATCGCACTGGCTGAAGCCGGGCGCAACCTAGCTTGCGTAGGCGCCACTCCGGCAGCTATCACCGACTGCTTAAACTTTGGCAACCCGGAAAAGCCCGAAGTCTTTTACACCTTCCACGAAGCCATAAAGGGCTTATCTGAGGCATGCAAGTTCTTTAACATCCCTGTTATCAGTGGAAACGTAAGTTTTTATAACGAGAGTTTTGGCAACGCCATCTATCCGACACCGGCTGTTGGCATGGTGGGTCTGGTGGACGACATCACCAAGATTGCAACTACCGGCTTCAAAAACGAGGGCGATACCATAATCCTTGTTGGCGAGACCGAAGACGAGCTTGGTGGTAGTGAGTACCTCAAAGTCATGCACGGCGGATTAGTTGCCGGACGCATCCCCAAACTTGATCTTGAGTTGGAGCGAGATATACAAGCGGTAGTTCGCGATGCGGTGAAAGACGGTTTGTTGGCCAGCGCTCATGACTTAAGCGAAGGCGGCATGGGCGTAGCTCTTGCCGAGTGCTGCATCGCCGGATGCATTGGTGCAACAGTTGCACTCGACGATGATCTGGCTGCCCATAGCTCACTTTTCTCCGAAACACAAAGCCGTATACTGGTGAGTGTAGCGGAGAAGAACAGCGCTGAGCTTATCACGCGCCTGACAGATGCTAACGTACCATACAGCGTCATTGGTGAGGTAGGCGGCAGTAATCTAAACATCGAGGGCAAGATAAACCTTGATGTTGAGAAAATGACTAACATATATAATAATATTTTAGAACAACTAGTAACAAGAAAGTCCGCATGATAGAATTGACACGCATCTGTCACTGTCGCTTCGGC
>DBCW01000047.1 GCA_002293265.1 Eggerthellales bacterium UBA948 | reverse complement strand
ATCGGCTGGGAGCGCTTCTTTGATCTCACCGGCTTGCCCTTTACCGACAAGCACATCGATGACTATATCTTCTCACGCGAAACGTTTAGGACTTCCGCAGCATTTAAGTACTAAGTACGAAAGACCTAGATTATGCATAGATATGCATAATTTGGGGGCGATGTTGAGTAATTACAACTAGCTCCTTTGTCGTAGTGCTCNNTTTATTCAAAAATATGGATATAGGAGAAAAGTATGTCAACCAATAACACAAAAACCAATGGTGGTGGCCTAAAGAGTCTATACCTAAAGGAAGACTGGTGGGCAGTATGGATCGGTCTTGCAACTGTTGCTATCGGTTTGATCCTCTGGCAATTTGGCGGATCTATAAAAGAGATAACGCTGTCCTTTAAATCGTTCAGTAATTTTGCTGACCTACCGGGTCTTTTGGCGCCACTGGTTCCAAAAATGCCNNCAGCTGTAATGGGCAGAAGCCCGGTAAAGTTTATCGCGGGCTTTACGCTGCTATACATCTTGGCGATCGTTGTTCAGATTCTCGGTCAATTCACGCACTTTAAGACCTTCAATCTTGAAGCACCGGTTTTAGCTCTTATCGTAGGTTTGCTCATAGGAAACCTCGTTAAGATTCCGGAGTGGTTTGATGCCGGCATGCGTACAGAGTTTTACGTTAAAACCGGTATCGTATTGATGGGTGCAACGCTTCCGTTTACCATCATCCTCGAGGCCGGACCTATGGCACTGCTACAAGCTTCTATCGTTGCTATCGCAACATTTGTGGTCATCTACTTTGCAGCTACCAAGCTGTTTGGTCTGGAAAAACCTTTTGGCGCTACACTTGGTGCCGGTGGTTCGATCTGCGGTGTTTCGGCATCTATCGCTATCGGTAGTTCTGTAAACGCCAAAAAAGAGCATGTATCTATGGCTATTTCGATGGTCGTCATCTGGGCCACTATCATGGTGTTCGTACTTCCGGTACTTTGTAGAGCTCTAGGTCTATCAGACGGTGCTTCAGGTGCTTTCATCGGTACCTCTGAGTTTGCTGATGCCGCCGGTATCGCAGCCGCTGCTCAATTTGGTGATGGCGCAATGACCACCTTTACCTTGATGAAAGTAGTAGGTCGTGACATCTTTGTAGGTATCTGGGCACTCATCCTCGCGATCATCTCCGTTACCCTTTGGGAGCGCAAGAAGGCCGGCGAGAGTGGCGCACAAAAACCATCCGCAGGCGTTATCTGGGAGCGCTTCCCCAAATTCGTCGTTGGTTTCTTTATTGCATCGATTATCGTTACACTTGTAAATCTGTCTGTTACGCCTGAGGCTGTAGCGGCTATCGAAAAAGACGTTCTCTCACCGGTCAAGAACCTCAGAGGTTGGGCGTTTGTACTTTGCTTCCTCTGCATCGGTATGACAACTCGCTTTAAGGCACTGGCCGCTGTTGGTTGGAAACCATTTGCAGCCTTTACAATCGGTGTAATCGTAAACGTTGCCCTCGGATTCCTCTTCTCGGTATTCCTGTTCAATGAGTATTGGACCGGAGTCGGAGCCGGAATACTGGATAGTTAGTTGCCGTTATGACTACCAAACCAGTCAATGAGACCTGTGTGCAAAATGCGTGTTTCTTTCTACCGTTCTTTGAATCAGGGGAGTGGCGAAGAAACGAGAAGTCGCCCTGGAAGACGCTTAAAAAAGAAGCGGCAGATCCTGAAACCGTAAGGTCGCTGGCTGCTTATACAGAAAAGCGAATTTCGCGGAGTGCAGATTGCATGACATTTCTCTTGGAGTTACATGACGCTTGGGAAGCCACCGTTAAAAAAGACGGTGTCTGGATGGAAACTGAGACCATGATCTATGAAGAGATCATACCTAAGCTCAAAGAGGCTGGTTTCACGGAGGACGACTATGTACTCTACAGCGAATATACCCGTAAGTGGGGAATGCTGTAAGGTTAGTTAGTTTAGCGAACAGGCGGTGTTATGAGGCACCGCCTGTAGTCGCTTTGAGCGACAAAAGATATATAAAAACAAGGCATAACCTGCTTAAATGCATCATAAATATTTCTAATGATGGAATGAATTATTAGCATTTTACAGCACGTTACCCAGATGTTTAAATGTGTGATAGAAGATATCTCTCTATCTATTTATTAGTATAAAGGAGGCTGATTTTAATGGAAAAAGGTCCCGCAGATCCACAAGTCAAAGAAAAGGTATTGGCGTTTCTCGATACAGTAGAAATGGCTAAAAGCAAAGAAATAGCCAAACAGATCGGCGAAGAAAAAGCAGCTGTAGATTTAGCAGTCAAAGAGTTATGTATGGAAGATCTGGTTGAGTATCTCTACATAACCACCACATTTATCGCTCTTAAAGGCAAAGTGCCTCCACCTGCATAGGTAAGGCAGTGCTTGGAATAAACCTCTGGAAGTTTCATAAAGTATTGCTAAAGAGGAAAGAATAGGCTTGANNAACATCCATCTATGACACCTTAAAACAAAATAAAGAGCAAGTACTTTTGGGTTGGAAAAATGCTGTAGGTGAGCGTTATGGTTCAACATCTTTTGTTGAATTAACAGAGGAAGCTCGTATCCTAAGTCCGGCTAAATATTATCTTTCAGCATTTGCCAACGAATTGGTTGAAAGCTTGTTTGAGTTGGGACCGGTGTCGTTAGATCAAGCCTGTTTAGAAGACTTTTGCAAAGTTCAAGCAGTGCAAGATATCAGCTCAGGTGAAGCTTTAGCTATTATTTTTGATCTTAAGAATGTAATCTATTCGATTCTGAGAGATGTTCAACTGACCGGCGAGCAGATACTAGAGCTGCGTAGGATCGAACAAGAAATTGACTTCATAGCATTAAGAGCTTTTTCTAACTACACAGAGCAAAAAGTTCGCATTGTTCAGATCAAGAATAATGAACTTAATCGACTCAACAGGAGTAATCAGCAATGAAAATCATAGCACCTCTTCTTATAATTGCTGCGCTTGCTGCCATTGCTTATTTTGGCGTTGAAGTACTGCACCTGCAATTGTTGTTTGGCGTGGTCTTTCCTTATGTATGTTTTGCCATGTTTGTGATCGGGTTTATCTATCGCATCGTTTTGTGGGGTAGATCGGCAGTGCCGTTTCGCATTCCTACCACTTCCGGCCAAGAAAAATCCCTTCCTTGGATTAAGCAAAACAAACTGGACAACCCAAGTTCAAAAAGCGGTGTTTTTGGCAGAATGCTGCTGGAAGTACTAACGTTTCGCTCTCTTTTTAGGAACACAAAAGTAGAAAAGCGCAAAGATCAGATAAGCTTTGGCTCCGCAAAATGGTTATGGCTTGGTGCCTTGGCGTTCCATTGGTCACTGCTGATAGTTTTGATCAGACATCTGGGGCTATTCATGGATCCGATTGCACCTTTTGTTCAAATGGTGCAATTTGGAGATGGATTTTTACAAATTGGCATGCCGGTGTTCTTCATTACAGATTTTGTCATCGTGTGCGCATTGACTTATCTATTCTTACGCAGAGTAGTTGTACCCAAAGTCAAATACATATCGTTGCCCGCTGATTATCTTGCTGTGATGTTGCTGCTTGCGATAGTGCTAAGTGGAATACTGATGCGTTACGGTTTTAAGGTGGATATGGTTGCGGTAAAACAACTGGCTTTAGGGCTGGCAAGTTTTCAGCCGCAAGTTGTTGATGGGATCGGATCGATCTTTTATGTGCATCTGTTCCTTGTTTCTTTCTTGTTCGCATACTTCCCCTTAAGCAAGCTTATGCATGCCGGTGGTATCTTCTTTAGCCCAACAAGGAATATGGCAAATAACAATCGCGCTATCAGGCATATCAATCCTTGGAATTACCCGGTCAAAGTACACAGTTACGAAGAATATGAGGATGATTTTAGGGAGAAGATGAAAAAAGCCGGCATACCTGTGGATCGAAGTGAGTAATTATGGCTAAACTACCCCAACAAGATGAGCTGTTAGATTTTGATTATTCCTTGCCGGAGACCGGCTGGATGGATACGCCAACTGAGTTCAAACCCGGAACGTATTGTTATGGCGCAAAAGGCAAGAACTTAGAAACAGTCGGATTTCCAAATGCCAGAGACTGGTCGCCGGCAAACGAAGACTGGCAGCTGCCAAAAGACTGGCAAGAAATTGTCATCAAAGGCATGGCCGAGCGCATGGAGAAATACCGTTCCTTTAGAGTATTCATGGATGTCTGCGTTCGCTGCGGAGCTTGTGCAGATAAGTGTCACTTCTATATTGGCTCCGGTGACCCAAAGAACATGCCTGTGCTTCGCGCAGAGTTGCTTCGTTCCATTTATCGCAAAAATTTCACCGCGGCCGGAAAGATTTTTGGCAAGATGGCCGGTGCGCGTGAATTAACTATAGATGTATTAAAAGAGTGGTGGTATTACTTCTTCCAGTGCACAGAGTGCCGTCGTTGCTCAGTGTTTTGTCCTTATGGTATCGACCAGGCTGAGATTACAATCATGGGTCGTGAACTGCTAAACCTATTGGGGCTAAACATCGAGTGGGTGGCAGGTCCGGTAGCAAACTGCTACATGAAAGGTAATCACGTAGGTCTTGAGCCGCAAACAATCGTTGACAACATCGACTTTCTACTTGAAGACATCGAGTCTGTGACCGGCAAGAAGATCGACATCCCTATAAATAAAAAAGGTGCCGAGATACTTTTAGTGGTGCCTTCAGGAGACTTTTATGCCGAGCCGGGCACATTTACATTCATGGGTTACCTGATGTTGTTTGAGCAGCTAGGCATTGATTACACCTTGAGCACCTACGCTTCTGAGGGAGGAAACTTTGGTTTCTTTACCTCAAATGAAATGGCTAAGCGCCTTAATTCAAAAATTTATGCCGAAGCCAAGCGCTTGGGAGTTAAGTGGATTCTCGGTGGTGAATGCGGGCACATGTGGCGTGTCATCCACCAATATATGGATACGTGGAACGGACCTGCAGATTTCTTGGAAGTTCCGGTGTCTCCGATCACCGGCACAAAGTTCGAAAACGCTGCATCCACCAAGATGGTACATATCACCGAGTTTACAGCTGATCTGCTTTACCACAATAAATTAAAGATTGATAAGAGCCGTAACGACCATTTGATTCCCACCTTCCACGACTCATGCAATCCTGCACGAAGCATGGGGCTTTTAGAAGAACCACGCTACATCATCAAGCAGGTGTGCAACAACTTTGTGGAAATGCCGGAAGAGACAATTCGCGAGAACACGTTCTGTTGCGGCAGCGGTGCCGGGCTTAATGCCGGTGAAGACATGGAGCTTAGGCTTCGCGGCGGATTTCCCAGAGCTAATGCCGTGCGTTATGTCAAAGAAAAGAACGGTGTCAACATCATGGCGTGCATTTGTGCGCTGGACAGAGCGGTATTTCCGACATTATTTGATTATTGGATCCCCGAAATGCAAACCTGTGGCGTGCATGAATTGTTAGGAAATGCGCTAATTATGGACGGCGAGATCCCAGNNACCCTGGATATGCGAAACCAGCCACTGCCAAAGGCAAAAGAGCCTGCGGATGTTGCAGGTAATGCTGATAACACAAATGGGAAAGAAGGTTAAGCGATGTATAAATCAGGCAGAGTACTAGCTTTCATCGCAGTGTTTTTGCTCTTGGTTAGTTTTCCTTTCCTGGCTGCTTTTGGCAACGCTGGCAGTGACCCTGTGTATGACTTGAGTGTGCAGACTTCAGATGCGACAAAGGTCAAGTGCGTTGAATCTACCGATTACATGAAGTCGTCACACATGAAATTACTTCAGCAATGGCGTGATGATGTTGTAAGGAACGGTCAAAACGACTTTATCAGCAGCAACGGTCAAGCTATTCCTATGAGCTTGGATGACACTTGTTTAAATTGCCATACCGATAAAGAAGCATTTTGTGATTCTTGCCATAGTTATTCCGGAGTCACGATGGACTGTTGGGATTGTCATGGCACAAATAGTCCTGATGCAAAAAAATGATCGATATCATGAGTTTAAAGAAGGAATTGATCGCAGATGATAAGTAGACGTGATTTTCTTCATACCAGTCTGGCTATTGGTTGTACCGGTCTCGGATGCGTTGCACTTAGTGGTTGTTCAACCTTAAGTGCAAGCATTCAGACCGGGCAAGAAAAAGACAACACAGCCATGTCGGCCGGGCGCTTTGGTCTTGTAGTTGATGTTGAGAAATACAAGAAATCTGCAAGCTTTAGCCTTATCGCTTCCGTTTGTCACAAAGCCCACAACATACCTAGGATCCCTGACGATAAACAAGCTATCCAGTGGATTCGTGAAGCTGATTACAAAGCTTGCTTTTCCGAAGCAGAAAGGCAGCACGTGGGCATACCAAGTTTGGATGTAAAGCTGCCGGTAATGTGCAACCACTGCGAGACACCCGCGTGCGTCACTGTCTGCCCAACGCAGGCAACATTTAAGCGGCCGGATGGCATTGTAGAAATGGATTATCACCGTTGCATAGGCTGTCGTTTCTGCATGGCGGCTTGCCCTTATGATGCCAGAAGTTTTAACTTTGTCGATCCCAAGCCGTATATCGATCAGGTAACCCCAAACTATCCAACGCGAACCGATGGTGTTGTTGAAAAGTGCAACTTTTGCGTGGAAAGGCTTACGCAAGGTCTTGAGCCTCTTTGCGTAGAAGCCTCCGGTGGTTCGATCTTATTTGGAGATCTCGATGACCCCACTTCAGAAGTAAGCCAAGCAATTGTCTCGGGAACCGTTCTTACTCGAAGTGAAGAACTTGGGGTAGAGCCCGGTGTCAAGTATCTATTTAGGGAAGGTCACAACAATGATTGAGAAAGCCCTGAGTGGCTCGCGTAAATACTATGCATGGTTAGCGTTTCTGCTTGCAGTGATAGGTTTTGGAGTGTTCGCCTATATCAGGCAGTTTAATGGCGGTCTATCACTCACCGGCATGAGCCGTGATGTCAGCTGGGGACTTTATATCTCACAGTTTACGTTCATTGTGGGAACAGCCGTTTCCGGTGTGATGATCGCCTCACTTTGTTATCTGCGAGATAAGAAGCAATACCTAGGCGTTGTTTTGCTCGGAGAGTTTTTGTCTGTAGCAGCAATATTGGTGGCAATACTATTCATCTTTGTAGATCTTGGGCAGCCTACTCGCGTTCTCAATGTTATGCTGCATCCCTCTCCGCAATCAATAATGTTTTGGGATATGGTCACATTGGGTGGTTTTTTGGTTCTGAACATTTTCCTTGGCTGGGTCAAGCTAAGCGCGGAGAAAAAAGGGCAAGAAGCCCCAAGTTATATTAAGCCGTTGACAATTATTTCAGTCCTAATGGTCGTTGTCATCCATATGGTAGCGGTCGGACTGCATATGGCAACCACCTTCATTTATCCGGGACTATCAAGTGCGGAGTATCTCTTCTCCGGTGCCATGGCTATTCGTTTTGTTGCGACAGCTTTTGCATCCGGCGCGGCTCTACTGATCCTTGTCTGTATGGTTGTCGCTGCATCCGCGCAGTTTAAAGTCTCTGACAAGGTAATCCAACTTTTGGCAAAGACCTCTTGTATAGCCATGATAATTGGCGTGATTTTTTATATTTTGCAAGTAAATATAGCTTTTACCAACGACATGACCTCGCATCAGGCATCACTGCTCAACCTATTTGTAGGTAGTGGTGGGCAAAGCGGCATAGCTCCTTTTATGTGGGTGGCGATAGCGCTTGCGGCTCTCGGCATTTTGCTTTTGCTGGTTCCCGGTCTTCGTCGCAACAAGAATATCCTCTTGATGGCAGCGATCATGATTGTTCTGGCATGTTGGTTAGACAAAGGCTTGGCATCGTCTCTGGGAGAATTCATGCCAAACTCCTTTGGTCAGATCACAGACTACGCAGTGCCAATCAATGAAATAGCAGTTATATGCGGCGTTTATGCAATTGGGTTACTGGTGGTGAGTGTCTTGTACAAAGTGGTATTTGCGGTAGTTAAAGCTCCCTGTGCAGACAGCAGTGAGTGTATTGGTGAACAAAGGAAGGATGTTTAGTGGCGCTGGTTGGATAGGAAGCCCAAAGATCGTGAGTAGCTTTTGCACCCCCTGTCATTCTCGTGATCCCCACGGGCATTCCCGCGACACCCCCTGTCACTGTCGCGACACCCCCTGTCACTGTCGCGAAGGCGGGAATCCATAAGAAAGCGAGGAAAGTGACAGAAGTGAGAGCAAATAAGTTTTGTGTTGTTAATCTCGGTTGGTATCAAATAGCGGCTGAGTAACAATAGGCAGTGTAAGCAACAAAAAGGAGGCAATAAAATGTCTGATTTACAAGTTGGAGATGTAACGGTTAGTTTGGATGAAGATGGATTTTTGGAGGATGCTGCTGATTGGAGCGAAGAGATCGCTGTCGCTTTAGCAGCAACAGAAGATGTTCCTGAGCTTACAGATGAGCACTGGGCTGTCGTAAATTATTTGCGTGAGTACTTTGCAGAGTTCCAGGTGGCTCCGATGGTTCGTAAGCTTCTCAAAGACACCGGCAAAAGCCAAGCCGAGATCTATGAGCTCTTCCCAAGCGGACCGGCAAAGGGTGCCTGCAAGATTGCCGGACTACCAAAACCAACCGGTTGCGTATAAGGAGCGTGCTGACATGAATCCCGCATACCAAGACAACAACAAGTGCTTGCCCGGGCATAATGTGTCTAAGGTATCGGATTCTGTGTATCCTCGGCTGATGCTTGCCGCTCCTCATGGAAGGAGCGGCAAAACAGTCCTAACTTTGGGTATTTTACGTTCTCTTAGCAATAACGGTATTGATGTGCAGGCCTTTAAAAAAGGTCCGGACTTTATCGATACCGGATGGCACAGCCTTGCCAGTAGGAGAGCAAGCCGCAATTTAGATGGTTATTTTATGCAGCCCGGGCAAATTGTCGGCATCGTAAAAGAGCTTTCTAAGCCTGTGCGCCTAAGCTTTATTGAGGGCGCTATGGGTATTTATGACGGTCTCGATGTTGACGGCAGTTGTTCTTCCGCCGAGTTAGCCAAGGTCACCAACACACCTGTAATTTTGGTCGTAGATGTTACCAGGATGACCAGAACAACAGCTGCCCTGATTATGGGCTGCCAAGCATTTGACACAGATGTGAACATCTGTGGCATTATCTTAAATAAAGTGCGTGGTTCCAGGCAGGAGAATCTGGTCAAAGAGACAATTGCCAAGTATTGTAAGATACCGGTAATAGGCGCTTTGCCCAACAACGAGAGCTTGGTGATTCCTGATCGCCACCTTGGTCTACTGTCCAGCAGTGAAGTTGATGCAGTTGACGGAACTCTTGACACCATAGCAGATGTTGTATCACGTTATGTGGACATGGATGTTTTATTAAACATTGCCGATAGCGCAGGATCGATTGAAACAAATTGCGGACAAATTGAGCAATCAAAAAGTAGTTGTCGGTTGTCGGATTTACAGGCCTTGACACCAGAGCACGGCTTTGACCCAAGAGCCACTTCTTTGGATCTGCTAAATAAGGCTTACGCGAGTCCAACTATCAAACTTTCAAGTATTCATATGCAAGTTTCGCCTTGCTTCTCTTTTGGCTCAATTGAGCAACAGGCTCCTCGTATTGCAGTGATAAGAGACTCAGTGTTCAGCTTTTACTACCAGGAAAATCTTGATGCTCTCAAAAATCAAGGAGCGGAACTGGTATTTGTAAACAGCCTGCAAGATGCTCGCTTACCGCACAACATCCACGCTCTATATATAGGTGGAGGATTTCCGGAGGTATTTGCGGAGTCTCTGGAGGCTAATAAAGGCTTTTTGAGTAGCATCAAAAGCTATGCAAACCAAGGTCTGCCAATTTATGCGGAGTGTGGCGGACTAATGCTTTTATCACGCTCGATATCCGACAAAGGAAAAAGTTATCAGATGTCCGGAGTTCTGCCCATGGACACAATCATGCGCAAGCAACGGCAAGGTCATGGTTACTCTACAATTGTTTGCGATCAGCAAAACGCATGGTTCGCGCCGGGCACGATCATTAAAGGTCACGAGTATCATCACTCCGAGATAATCAATAGAGATCCCAAACTCAACTGTGCTTTCAAAGTGATGCGCGGAAAAGGTTTTGGAGACAAACGCGAGGGCATCAGCTACGGCGAAGTCTTTGCCACATACACCCACGTAAACGCTTACGCATCACCAATATGGGCACAAACATTCGTTGATAAAGCCAGATCATTCGCTGACGCACACCTAACAATGGAGTACGCAACAATCCAACCCCTAATAACCACCCAAGCCTAAAGAGCAACGCAAGTTATAATAGTGTTTAACGGCGCGTTGTTTCATGTCATCCCCACACACACTGTCACTATCACTATCTTTTGTCATTCCCGCTCTCTCCCTGTCATTCCTGCGAAAGCAGGAATCCATTTTTGCGAGTTCATGCGTTTGTGGATTCCCGCCTTCGCGGGAATGACAGGGAGTTTTGAGCGAATATCGATGTGATGCGGAATGACACAACTGCGCTAAACACAAATTTACCTTCTCATTTTTTGGCATACATAAAAACGGACAATATGAAAAGGGCAAAATAGGGGAAGGTTTCTTTTGTCCTTTTCATATTGTCCGTTTAAGACATGGGGGGCAAAGGGGACGGTCTCCTTTGCCCCGATAAAGCAACCAAGTTGCATGAGAGGTGTAATGTAACTTGGTTGCTTGGGGAAGGCTTTTCCTGCTTACCATTCGGGTTGGAACTCAAAGAATGGACGATCCATGCTGGTCAGTGCGTTTACCATCAACTCAACAAGACCCGAATACTGAACGTTGAACTTATTGCTTGCATCATAGAAATGCAATATATCGCGAATTGTTCCTTTGCAGTTTGAACAAGGAGCGCAGATATACTTGATAAGGCTTTTATCTTCCAACTCTTCCGAAAAAGCATTTAGTATTTGCTCCCATTTTTTGCGCGAGCTAACTTTATTGCGAAAGTCGGAGAAGTTGCATGAGTTCATGATCGCGAAACCACTGCCACCACCACAGCAATAATTCTCTACTCCACATGGAGCCATCTCTCTAAACATTGGTGCCACTGCTTGCAATATCTCTCGCTGGGGAGTGACGATGCCCATTTGGCGAACGATATTGCAAGGGTCATGCAAGGTAACCGGAAAATTATTCCTGCTTGGATCAAAGCTAAATTTACCTTCGCGAACCATCTCGGCCATAATAGGTAGCCAGCTTTCTACCGGCACTTTCTCTTCTGTGGTCATACGATCAGCCGTGAGCATCATGGCTTTGTGCGCATGTCCGCACTCACCCATGACCACACGTTTTACGCCTAGCTCTTTGGCTGCATCCAGCTGCTTCATGGCAATCTTTTTGGCTTGAGCATCATCGTACCAAATACCATAGTTCACGGAGTCGTATCCGATGATCTCAGAACTAAGCGTCCAGTCCAAACCAGCTTCATCAAACAAAATAGCAAAAGCAGCAGGGTTGTCCGGCCAAGCGATAAACTCGCCTGCATTGTGGAACAACATTATGTCAGCGCCTTCTTTATCAATCGGGAACTTAATCTTGCGTCCGGTCTTCTCTTCAATGTCTTCTTCGATGAACTCCAAAGTATCCAAAAACGCCGGCTTGCTAAGTCCTGTGGAGGATCCCGTCTTTAGCTGCAGCATAGAACCTTTTGAGTGAATTGGAGCCGGAGCGATGCCCATTTCCATACTAAATATCTTCCTGATCTCCCTGGTCACCATGCCGTTATCTAGGCCGAGAGGGCACACCTGGGCGCAGCGACGGCAGAGGTTGCAACGATATGCCAACTCGCCAAGGCGAGCAATTCCTTCCCAGGTAACATCGATGTCGGCTCCCACAAAAGACCCAAGCGATCCGGAAGATGAGAAATGCTTCTTGTAGATTTTGCGCAGTACATCGATACGGAATATCGGCCTGTAAATCTCTTGTTGACCACTGGACTCAAAGATGTGGCAAGCTTCCGAGCAGGTATTACATTTTGCGCAATACTCCATCGTTAGCTGAAGAGGCTCCAAAGACCCTTTGTTGCAATCTGTAAAAAGCTTTTCCAGGCCGCTAAGAAAGCCCTTTACCAGTTGTTCTTCCTCTTCTTTGGTCTTTGGCTTTTCGAAAGTGTCTATGCCAACAATGCCATCCAGCGAGGTGCAGTATTTTTCTTTCCAAGAGTCTTTTACCTCTTTGAATCCTGGCTCCATACCTTCTTCGCCATAAACTCCGGGAAGCTTTTCCAGTGTGAGAATGGGCGAGAGGATGTCAGCCGGTTTGCTAATATCTTTTGGACGTAGATCTTTATTTTGTATAGACATCAGTTATTCCTCCACATTAGTAGGTGGGTTAATATGCGGAGCAGACCATTTATTCTGCGGTGGGTTTTGCGCATCCTTCTTCATGCTCAAATTGACATTGTTATCAACAAAGTTTGGGTCGTTATCCCAGAGCACTTTGTGAAACGAGAAGTACTTTCCAACGTAATGACTCATTTTGCTGATTGGGATATAGATAAACATAATGCCGAGCAAGACGAGGTGGATCGTCACAAACAGCGGTATAGGAGCGCTGCCCGGGTTCAATACGGCTGCAGCTACATAAAATGGGTTTGAGATCATTGTCCAGGAAATGACACCTGTCACCAATACGGTTAGCAGCAACAAGATATTAAAATACTCTTGAGGTGTGGTGTATTTTTTTAACACAGGATCCAGTGCGCGGCGAACCAAAAGCATGAAGCAGCCAAAGGTTGCCAAAGTAAATCCGGCCATTCCTGCCAGCATGGTTATAAGCACCAGAGTTTCTTGCTTCCAAAGCACTGATGCAATCAACAACAATGTAAAGCCGATCAAAACATAGATGCCCATGTGGAACATGTAAGAAGCCCACCAAAGGGTACGGTTGTGTTCAAATAGCTTTTTGATGAAAAGCATCTCTTTCATCATGTCGATTAACTCGCCTGCGTGGCTTATTTGTCGCGGCTTTTTGTACCACTCCACTTCTTCCATGTAAGAGCCACCGTATTCGGCGCGACCACCGCCTTCTTTGGGCACAGGGTATATTTCCAGGCGGCCATGCGTGGGCATACGGTTGTAGCGCAAGGCTCTAAAAATGCTGATTACAATAAAGCAGATCAATGCAAAAATAACGAAAATCGATATCAATGCGTCGCCCATTGTGATCCTCCTTTGCGTAGAAGTAAATTGTGAATCCAAACACCCTAACATGCATAAAAAGACCTGTACAATGGTGATTTTTAATGCCTTTATAAAAAGACTTTATGTGATAATTAGTAAGAACTCGCTTAAGATAGAAGGTAGCGAAAATCTGCATTTACTTAAGCTTTGCCATATGGTATTTTGGCTTGAGTTGCATGAGATGGGATAAGGTCATGAGCAAAAGGGTTTTGATTGTTGGTGGGGTAGCAGGTGGAGCAACAGCTGCCGCACGTATCAGACGGCTGGATGAGAGTGCCGAAATCATCATGTTTGAGCGTGGCGTTCATGTGTCTTTTGCTAATTGCGGACTTCCGTATCATGTTGGCGGTGTGATCGCCCAGCGCCAAGAGCTTCTAATGCAAACTGTTGACGGACTATACGATCGTTATCGTATCGATGTTCGTATAAGACAAGAAGTCTTATCGGTAGATCCTATTAAGAAAGAAATAACCATAAAGAGGCTCAAAGACGAGAGCACTTATCAAGAAAGCTATGATGCACTACTTTTGGCTCCCGGCGCTTATCCGATTATGCCAAATATTAGTGTGGCTGCAAAAGATTCAGTCTTTACACTGCATACCATGGAAGACATGGACGGCGTTATCAAATATATAAAGCAACGCGAGGCCAAACATGCTGTAGTAATTGGCGGTGGATTCATCGGTCTTGAGACAGCCGAGAATCTTATACATAAAGGGATGAAAGTTTCTTTGCTGCAAAGATCCGGGCAAGTCATGCCGCAATTAGACCCGGAAATGGCCGGGCTTGTGCACAAGGAACTAAGAGATAATGGCATAAATCTGCTCCTTAACACACCCATTGATAAGGTGTGTATGGCTGATGAGCTAGAGGAGTCGGATAAAAATACAGATTCGGGTGATGCGTCCTCAGGTGGGTTGAGTGACGTTTCATCTGACGCGTCAGGCGATGTGGCTATAGTTTTAAGCAACGGAGAGGTTATTAGAACCGATCTGGTAATTGCTGCCACCGGTGTAAGACCACTGGTAACTTTGGCTAAGAGCGCTGACCTATCTCTTGGGGAGAGTGGGGGTGTGCTCGTTAACGGGCGAATGCAAACATCAGACAGCAGTATTTATGCAGTTGGTGACAGCGTAGAAGTAAAAAATATCGTCACCGGAAAAATTCATCCGATTCCTCTAGCTGGCCCGGCAAACAGACAAGCACGAATTGCAGCAGACAACATTTGTGGAATAGATTCCGAGTACAAAGGCGCTCAAGGCTCATCGGTCATCAAGGTCTTTAGCCTGACTGTTGCCAGCACCGGTGTCAACGAGAAAACGGCGGTTAAGGAGGGTCTGGACTATGAAAAGATTTTCCTGCCGGCCTTTAGCCATGCGGTCTATTATCCAAACCCGGAGGTATTGCTGTTAAAGGTGCTTTACGAAAAGACCACCGGGCGCATATTGGGTGCCACAGTCATAGGAAAAGAAGGTGCCGATAAGCGCTGCGACGTTATCGCAGCAACTATTCGTATGGGCGGTACCGCTTGGGACTTACAAGAACTTGAGCTTTGTTACGCTCCGCCATATTCGTCAGCCAAAGATCCGGTAAATGTGGCCGGTTACATGATCGAAGATTTGATAGAGGGACGAGTTGAGCAGATATTTTGGTACGACGTGCCGTCTCTTCCTCGCGATGGCTCTGTTACGCTGATCGACACACGCGGCTTTGACGCGTTTAGAAAAGGCAGTGTTGAAGGTTTTATCAACATTCCTGTAGACTTTATGCGAGACCAACTGGATGAGATCGAAAAAAATAAACCAATATATCTGCTCTGCCAAACCGGGCTGCGCTCATACGTAGGAGCCAGATTGCTCACGCAACTGGGATACAACGCCAAGCACATTGCAGGCGGACATACACTATACAAGATGTTGGAAGAAGCCGGGGTTGTTGAATAGCAAGGCTATTTTGCGCTCAAGGCAAAGAGTGAATCGCCCCGAGTTGCATAGC
>DBCW01000066.1:311-4169 GCA_002293265.1 Eggerthellales bacterium UBA948 | reverse complement strand
ACAATCCCTCTGTCATTCCCGCGCAAGCGGGAATCCATCTTGCAGCTGTGCCCGACGAGTCACAAACAGTGTACAGCATGTCATTCCCGCAACCCCCTCTGTCATTGTCGCTCCGGCGGGAATCCATACTTACGGAGGTGAGTTCTAATGGGTAATTATTTTGATGACATACAGATATTAGCCAAAGAAGTAGTTACATATGCTGCCGCTAATGGTGTAAGGCTAGCCACAGCAGAATCTTGCACTGGTGGATTGGTGTCTGCCGCAATTACTTCTGTGCCCGGATCATCAAAAGTATTTATGGGTGCAGTTGTGAGTTATAGTAACGATGTCAAAGCGGAAGTCCTAGGCGTTTGCAAACAAGCACTTAAGGAGCACGGTGCTGTAAGCGAGGTAGTTGCGTGCCAGATGGCAGCAGGAGCGCGCGAAGTTTTGTTTGCTGATGTAGCCGTAAGCATCACCGGAGTAGCCGGCCCGGGTGGTGGAAGTGAGGAAAAACCGGTAGGTACAGTTTGGATTGGCGTAAGCGTTAAAAACGATAACAACGCTTCTTTGGCTGTCGTTGAGGACAATTGTACATCCAAAGAACATGCCGAGCTTTATAACTTTTCCGGAGATCGTGACGAAGTGAGGCAAGCGTCAGTTATCGCTGCCTTGCAAATGTTGTTAGACTGCATTCGCAAGTAGTCATTAGTACGTCCGGCTTAGACTCAGTTATTGTTCAGTGATTTTGCAAACTCCGTATGCATGTTTTGCTTTTTAAGTAAAAAGAACACAAAAACTACAGGCAGAATCGCAATTTTGATTGACACCGAACAAATGTTCGTCTAAGCTAATGTTGTAGGGGAAAACATCCAATTGAAACGGAGAAGTTAAATGGATCAAGAAAAGCACAAAGCCCTAGAACTTACTACCGAGCAAATCGAAAAGAAATTTGGCAAGGGTTCTATCATGCGCTATGGCGAAGGTGGCCCGGCCATGGAGATAAATGTAATTCCAACAGGATCTCTGGCACTTGATGCAGCCTTGGGTATAGGGGGAGTTCCCAGAGGCAGGATTGTCGAGATATATGGCCCGGAATCAAGTGGTAAGACCACTCTTGCATTACAGATACTTGCAGAAGCGCAAGCTCTTGGCGGTATCGTTGCGTTCATTGATGCCGAGCATGCGCTTGACCCCGGATATGCTGCCAGACTTGGTGTAGATATTGACGAAGTTTTAATCTCGCAACCCGATACAGGCGAGCAAGCATTAGAAATATGCGACATGCTGGTTCACTCTGGGGCTATAGATGCAATAGTTATTGACTCGGTTGCAGCCCTTGTGCCACGCGCAGAGATCGAAGGCGAGATAGGTGATACCACTGTAGGCCTCCAAGCACGTTTAATGAGTCAGGCTCTCCGTAAACTCGCCGGATCATTAGCCAGATCTAACACTACATGTATTTTCATCAACCAGTTGCGAGAAAAGATCGGTGTCATGTTTGGCAATCCCGAGACTACCACAGGCGGTCGTGCACTTAAGTTCTTCTCATCTATTCGTATCGATATTCGCAAGACGGACACTATAAAAAAAGGCACAGACATTATTGGCAATCGTGTGCGTGCAAAAGTGGTAAAAAACAAGGTAGCTCCTCCGTTCAGGCAAGCTGAATTCGATCTGATGTATGGTGAGGGTATTTCTAAAGAAGGTTGTATTCTTGATCTTGGTGTAGAAGAGGGGATCATCAGAAAATCCGGCGCATGGTTTACATATGGCGAAGATCGTCTCGGGCAAGGTAGAGAGGCCGCCAAAGAGCTGCTCAAGACAACTCCGGATCTTCGCGATGAGATCGAGTCAAAGATTAGAGTGATACTTGGTCTTGAGGACGAAAAGGTTGAGGATGTGTCCCCGGTAAAGACCAAAGGAAAAACTGCTACTACTGAAAGTGCAATTGCTGCAGGTGCTTAAATAAGTAAGTGGCTATAGGTAGAGTTTCATGAAAGCGCCAATAACAGAGCTGTCAAAAGCTGAACAGCTTCGAGAAATACAAAAGCGCACTGAAATGCTTATACGGGTTCGTGATCGTTCAGAGTTTGAACTGAAAGATAGACTTGCACGTGTTGGATTCGACTCGGCATTGATCGAGCACGAGCTTGCACGAACCCAAGCCAGTGGTCTTGTTGATAACGAGCGTTTTACGCGCCTGTTTATTTCCGGCAAAAAGAAATGTGGTTGGGGACAGATTCGCATAGAAAACGAGCTAAAGCGCTTTGGTATAGAGCTACACACTTTAGACGGTTACCCCGAAGAGTTCTTTGAATATGAGGAAGAATTAGATCGAGCTGAAAGTCTACTGCAAAACTTTAGAACCACCGCCAAAGATAAATACGCGGCTTGCTACAGAAAGCTACAAGCAAAAGGCTTCTCCTCAGAAATAATATCAAAAGCGATGACTTCAAATTCGAAAAGTTATCGATAAAGTGCTGTAATAAGGCTAAGGAACTTGCAACCAGTTGTATGTATGCAGTATGCTGTAAACGGTAAACAGCATTATGAAGGAGCAGGAAAATGTCTACAGTAACAGTATCCGGTCGTGTGGACGAAGCAGTAAAAAGGATTGCAGATATGCATATACGCAAATTAGGTTATACCCAAGCAGAAGTTATAGCCGGAGTATGGCGCTATATTGCTGACACCGGAAGCATTCCGAAAGGTGTCTTAAAAGTGCAATCAAGAAATGACTCCTCACCGTCTCTGAAAAGCTTACGAGACAAAACACCAAAATGTGTTGCACTTGCAGCCATGAGTGCTGATGATATAAAAAAGGAGTTAGCAGATCGTGAATAGAGTCTTAGTGGATACAAATGTTCTTCTTGATCTAATGATTGAAGAACGTCCGGGATCAAATGCTGCTGCTGCACTAATGGATCTTATCAAACAAGAAAGAATAAGAGGCATAGTGTCTACATGCTCACTCAAGGATTTATACTACATAGCCCGAAAGCACTTCGAAGATGATTTGGTGCGCGAATGGATTCGTTTTTTCATGAACTCGTTTTCTGTTGCATCCGTAGACAGACCCACATGTGATATAGCGATCAACTCTGATGAGCCCGACTTCGAAGACGGCATTATCCGAGCTACCGCAGAACTAGAGCATGTTGATTTCATATTAACAAGAGACACAAAAGCTTTCACCAAATCATCTGCCAGACGCATAAACAGTGAAACATTCATTGAACTGTTTGCAGTCTAAGCGCCTACTTACTATCATCAAAATCTTTCTATCATTTTCGCACACCTCTGTCACTTCGCAACCCCTCCTGTCATTCTCGCGCAGGCGGGAATCCATTGAGCTTAGGTACGTTAATTATTGCAGAGTAGTTGGCCTGTCAATCCTATTAGATAAAAACCCTACCTTATCTGTACCAAAACAGTAAACCAATTAACAATGACAATCACTCATCGCCATATCACACCCACGCCTAACCACCAACAGCAAGTCTCGCTCGCGTCACTAATTTCTATATTGCGGTTTTGGCTAACACAACACTTACGCCACCTCTGCGCTAAGAGAAAACTTTGCGTTGAGTTTTGGAAAACAACTCGTGATTATAAATTGTCACTTTTCATATTTCTGTGACACGTCTATCCCATGATACCTGATAAGCAGTGGAACCTTCATTGAGTTATTTCATATTTAGGCGGTCGCTCACGATACGGAAATTGTTACAAAAATCATCATACAGTGCGTACAAGTAGCGATAAAATGCTATTTGTACGCGTTGTTGTCGTATATGCACAAAACTATCAAAGCAGTTGACGATTTAATTGCTCTGGAATACCATTAGGGATGGCATTTTGATCCCTCTTTAT
>DBCW01000066.1:0-280 GCA_002293265.1 Eggerthellales bacterium UBA948 | reverse complement strand
GAAAGATCACTATGTCGGATGTTAGTTCCGGCTTATTTTTGGGCATGCATCCAATAATATTATAATAATGATAATCGGAAGGAGTGCCAGATGGATGGAATTCTGGCCGCAGTAGCTCTTGCAGTAGCTCTGGTAATAGGAGCTGGAATAGGTTTTGTACTTGCTCGTTTTGTTCTTAGTACTAATGCAAAAAACGCGGTAGCAAATGCAGAGCGCTTGATAAAAGACGCAGAAAAGCAATCGGAGAACCTTAAAAAAGAAGCATTGATCGAAGCTAAAG
>DBCW01000117.1:2797-5253 GCA_002293265.1 Eggerthellales bacterium UBA948 | reverse complement strand
GATAATTTCTGCAAAATACAGAACGAAAACACTAAGTGGACTGGAGCTCATGGCGAAGTTGGATCGAGTGCTGGGCAACGACATCACCGCGCCGGTAGCGATAAACGAATTTAGAGCTATGGGAGCCGAGGCGGTTTTTGACCGCGAAAAGATCTCGCTGGTAATGGATCACTTCGCACCCAACAAAGACATCAAAGCCGCCGAACAATGCAAACAATGCCGCGACTTTGCCAATGAGATGGACATCCCGGGCTTCTACGACGGCGGCGAAATGGGCGTAGAGCACGTAATTCTCCCGGAAAAAGGCCTGGTAACAGCAGGAAACGTAGTAATAGGCGCCGACTCCCATACCTGCACCTACGGCGCGTTGGGCGCTTTCTCCACCGGCGTAGGCTCGACGGATATGGCAGTAGGCATGAAGACCGGCAAGGCTTGGTTCAAGGTTCCACGTGCCATCAGCTTTGTGCTGACCGGCGAGTTTAACGAGCACGTGAGCGGTAAAGACCTAATACTGCATATCATAGGCATGATAGGTGTAGACGGCGCTCTGTATCAGTCGATGGAGTTTAGCGGATCGGGAGTTGCTTCACTCAGCATGGCGGATCGTCTATGCGTATGCAACATGGCAATAGAAGCTGGCGGCAAAAACGGAATATTTCCGGTAGACGATTTGACACTGAAGTTCTTGGAAGAAGCCGGCGCAGATACGCCTGTCGTTTTTGCAGCTGATGAGGATGCTGAGTACGTGCGCGTGTTTGAGATTGATTTAGGCAGCATAACACCAACAGTTTCGTTTCCACATTTGCCGGAAAACGCTCGCACCTTTGAAGGCTACAGCCAAGAAGAGGCGGCAGCAGGCTCGCCGGGCAAGAGCGCTGAACCCATTGGCGACGTAGCAATCGACCAAGTAGTAATAGGTTCCTGCACCAACGGACGCCTAGAAGATTTGCAGGTAGCGGCAGACATTTTGCGAGGGAAAAGAGTTGATTCGCGTGTGCGCACCATAATCATCCCGGGCTCACAAAAAGTCTACATGCAAGCAATGGAGCAAGGCTTGTTGAAAGACTTCATAGAAGCAGGCGCGTTGGTCTCAACCCCAACCTGCGGCCCCTGTCTAGGCGGCCACATGGGAATCCTAGCAGCAGGAGAGCGAGCAGTAGCAACAACAAACCGCAACTTCGTAGGCAGAATGGGCCACGTGGAATCAGAGGTATACCTAGCAAGCCCGGCAACAGCAGCCGCCAGCGCACTGACAGGAAAGATAACCGACCCAAGAAAATGCATGTAATGTCATTCCCGTACCACCCTACCACCCCGTACCACCCTGTCATTCCCGTAACCCCCTCTGTCATTCCCGCGAAGGCGGGAATCCACGCAAAATTCAGCCTCGCGCTCGATAAGCATTGTAGTCATTCCCGCGAAGGCGGGAATCCACGCGAGTGAATACAGAACGACAAAAGACGTCGCCCAGAAATAACACAGACAATCCACAGTCTGTTATGCAAAGAAAGGACATAAATGAGTGCACCAATAACCCAAGCCACCACCATAAAATACGGTGACAACGTAGACACCGATGTGATAATTCCCGCGCGTTACCTAAACACAACTAACAAGCAGGAACTAGCCTCCCACTGCATGGAAGACCTAGACCCAACATTCGTAAGCCGAGTGCAACCAGGCGACGTAATAATAGCAGGCAAAAACTTTGGCTGCGGATCCTCCAGAGAACACGCCCCAATGGTAATCAAAGAATGCGGAGTAGCCTTAATCATAGCCGAAAGCTTCGCCCGCATCTTCTACCGCAACTCCCTAAACATCGGACTACCGATTGTGGAATGCGCTGAAGCAGCAAAAGAAGCAGAAGAAGGCGACAAAATCTCAGCCGACTTCAACACAGGAGTCATTACCAACCACACCAAAGGCAAACAGTACGAGGTAAGGGCGTTTCCACCATTCCTGCAAGGAATAATCGAGGCAGGCGGACTGCCAAACCTAGCCAAAGAAGGAGGCCTGGACTAAATGGACTTTCGCATAGCACTACTAAAAGGAGACGGCATAGGCCCGGAAATAGTAGAGAGCGCCTGCCGAGTGCTGGATGAGGTAGGCAAACGCTTCGGACACACGTTTGTGTATGAGGAGTACCTGGCCGGAGGCTGCGCCATTGACGCAACAGGCGAGCCGTTGCCACAAGCAACAATAGACGGCTGCAAAGCAGCCGACAGCGTATTGCTGGGTGCAGTTGGCGGACCGAAGTGGGATACACTACCGGGGCATCTCCGCCCGGAGCGCGCATTGCTGGGAATCCGTTCAGCGTTGGGATTGTTCAACAACCTACGCCCGGTACGCCTATATTCCGCGTTGAAGAATGCGAGTCCGCTCCGAGCCGACATAGTGGGCGCAGGCTTCGACATAGTCATAGTACGCGAGCTGACCGGCGGCATCTACTTTGGCGA
>DBCW01000117.1:0-2715 GCA_002293265.1 Eggerthellales bacterium UBA948 | reverse complement strand
ACCAGCGTGGATAAGGCAAACGTGCTGGAGAGCTCAAGGCTGTGGCGAGAGGTGGTACATCGAGTGACTGTGGATTATCCCGAGGTTGAGCTGGCAGATATGCTGGTAGACAATGCGGCAATGCAACTAATTCGCAACCCAGCACAGTTTGATGTGATCGTGACAAGCAACATGTTCGGCGACATTTTGAGCGACGAAGCTTCCCAGTTGACAGGCTCGATAGGGTTGTTGCCATCGGCATCGATGGGTGTTGGGAAGCAGGGACTGTACGAGCCTATACATGGTTCAGCTCCAGACATCAGCGGGATGGGCGTAGCGAATCCAACAGCAACAATCCTCTCGGCAGCAATGATGCTGCGGTATTCGTTTGATTTGGCAGCCGAAGCCGACTGCATTGAAGCCGCAGTTGAGGCAGTGCTGGATGCGGGCTATCGCACGGGTGATATCGCGGAGGATGCGAGTGTGGAGAAGTTGAGTACGGTGGAGATGACGGAGAAGGTTGTTAATTTGATTAACTAGAACGAAGAACACTCCTTTTGTTTTGAGGAAAGAGCCGATGCATAGGATTGTCAATTTAATGCAGCGCTCACATTCTTGAAATCAATCGTATGTTAGCTTATGTTGTTAAGAGGGTGAAATGAATACTTGTAAGCAAAACTAAGTATTAAGGTGGAGAATTGGTAGCAAGAAAGATAATTGATAAAGGTAAGAACTTGGCTGCAAAACTGCTTCGCTCCATAAAAAAGAATCTATGGAATGTGATCCTTGCAGTAGTTTCAATTGTAGTCACNNTTAGGTTTAACGGCAAATGCGCTGTCTGAAGCTGCAGTGCAGTTAGCCAAAATAAACCAGCCCACAAAGTACGAAATAATTCCCAGCGAACATGATGGAAAGGAGGTCATCAGCATAAATACATTGGAGGGAGCGTCACCGAAGATAGGCTTGATGTGTGTTGACGTGGATACGAAAGGTCAGATTTACTTGGCAGATTATCTTGTATTACAAGATTCAGTTGCTAAAAGTGAGAATTTGGATTTCGAAACGAAGAAGATAACGCTCTTGAATACTGGCTCACAATTTGGTATTAATTTTACAGTTAAGTGGTTTACGGCAAAAGGAGATGAAGGGCAGGAAGACGTGAGATACCAGTACTGTTTATTTTTTGTCGCTAAAGACACAGGAAAGACGGATTTGTGGATAGCAATCAGAGAAGATGTTGAAGATGGTTTAAGAAACCCTGCATCCAACATGCAAGTATATGGTCATGAATTTCTGGGTTACGAAAAATCAAAAAAATACATGTATGCCAAAGATGCATATCAGTTTTGTAAGCGCCTGCTTTTAGACTACGACTTATAATGCGGTTAATTTAAGTACGACGACAAGCAATGCGACAATCAGTATCTGGGCGAGAGCAAACATGGTTTTCGCTGACCAATCGATGAGCCTGTGAAACAATTTCTGTAAGTACGTAAAGCTGTCAGAACCTGCTATGATGAAAATGGCAAGTCATTAGAGGCTATGTTGTTGCAGGAAAAACAGTGTTTAGCCAGTGGCAGGAAAAGAAAACATCATTAGTATTTGACTTTGCCGCTTAGGGTCAAAATTTGACACGCAAAATGTAAAACCACATATGTCCGGCGTATCAGATTACCATAAGACTCCTCTGGGGAATAACAGGGGAAATAACAGGAATTGTGTGAAAACTGAAAGGGTTGTAAGTTGAGATGCTTGAAAAAATTGCAGACATTGAAAAAGCTCTCGAGGCAAATGCCTATCGCTCTGCTCTAGCGCTTACTCTTACGCTACCAGACATATGCGGCAAACTTGAGTATCCGAACGAAAATAATGGAGGGCGGTATCGGAAATGGATTGACAAGTATTACACACCATACCACCATCCGGACTATCGCAATGATAGTGGTAATGCGAAACTACATCCTGACTATATGCCGCGACTTGATGGTGAAATGTGCTATAAGCTTCGTTGCGCGTATCTCCATTCTGGCAACACTAAAGATCACATGCCAATCGACGAATTATCTTTGAGGGTCAATGGGGCGTCAAGCTATGGTGTTTCTTGGCCAAACGATGATATGTCAAAAATGGAAAAGCAAATTCACTTAGATGTAAAGAGCTTTTGTCGAGATTTATTAGAGTCTGTCATGTATTATTATGAAGAAAACAAAGAAAAATACAATTTTGCTGATGCAAGTGCCCCAATTCTTGACATTCAGGACTGGGCAGAACGAATGGCGAAAAATCGTAAAGATAAAGACTTAATTGTCGTTAAGACTAAAGAGCAGTACCATGACTTAACGCTCCAGTTTTTGATTTCTTATTCCATCTAAAACACTAGATGGGATATCTAAGGGAAGATAATTAATGAGAGAGCCGATCACTTCATTTTCATTATCGCTTTCCAGAGTGCGAAGGATTAATTCAATGTATTCTCCATCTTTTAATCCAAAGAAGCGACCAATGCATGAAGACAATTGTTTACTGTTGAATAAGGCAAGAATTTTATTGTAGTTACGAGTGTTTAGCGCTTTTTCGTATTCTGCGCAAACCTCTGTCCTTTCTTTATCAAAATCAATTTCATTAATCAAGTCTGTTAAAGACTTGCGAGCTTCAAGTTCATTCTCATTTGATATTTCGGCGATAGTTAAGTTATGCTTAATCTTAGATACGGTAGCTTCACAAACAATCTTATCC
>DBCW01000035.1:10299-10976 GCA_002293265.1 Eggerthellales bacterium UBA948 | reverse complement strand
TGTTAATTTTGAGATTAATAAGCAGGGGCGTTTAGAAGTAATACCTCAAGGAGCCTATCGTGAAGGAGTGCGTCGCAAACAGGTGACCTTTAATGATCTTTTTAAAGGCTACGAATCAGGCTTAAATAGGAGCGAGGATCCTTGGGGTGACGAAAGTTTTATTGGGGCTGAGAAGGATGCGTGGTTATCTTGATATTTCAGCAGGGGGACATTCTTCTAATTGATTTTAATCCATCAAAAGGACACGAACCAAAAGACAGACATCCGGCTATTGTTGTGAGCTCAACTAGAGTTAACTATATGACAAATCTTATTTTGCTGGCACCCATTACATCTACAGATAATAAATTCCCTCTTCACGTACCAATTGCTTCGGGCAATCCTATCAGTGGGTATGTGCAGTGCGAAGCTCTGAGAGCTTTAGATTTAAAGACAAGAGCAGGAGTTAAGCGCATTGGAGAAGTTGATGACGATACTCTAAGCGCCATTCTTGAAGCTGTAGGCGTTGTTGTGGGTATATAGCTTTGAGAAATTGGATTGTAAGTCTAGCGATTAAGAACTACTATCTCAAGCTGCGTTATGGCCATTTTACTTATCATGAGACCTTACGCTTATGGATTTGTTGTGGTCGAGCAAGTAAGAGCATTTGATTTATCTGCCAGAAACGCAACGCACGT
>DBCW01000035.1:10057-10200 GCA_002293265.1 Eggerthellales bacterium UBA948 | reverse complement strand
GCGGGAATCCACAACAAACGGTTATTGTTATGTGAAAAGCCATAGGAAAATTTGCATCCTATGGCTTTTGATACAGACCCCTCGAACCTTGATCTACAGCTTAATGTAACCTACCTGGCAAACATGATCTTTTCGTTGTTGAA
>DBCW01000035.1:0-9945 GCA_002293265.1 Eggerthellales bacterium UBA948 | reverse complement strand
TCTTGCGAGATCATTCCGGTTATACCTATAAGCATGACGATAATCATCAGTGGCGTGATCATAGTTCCGGCTTCCTTAACAGACTTTGCAAAGGCTGAAACTACGGAGAGGATACCAATGAACAGCAAGACGGTGGCAAGCACAATACCAAGTATCATTGCGTAATCGCCAACTCCATAGACCAAGGCATCTACACCGGTTCCCCCAGCACCACCCAGACTCATAAGGTTTGGCAGCGACAATATCAGGCCGATAAAACTGGAGATGCCAGATAGCAAGGCAATTACGGCCAAGCTGATGATCTTGCCCAACGCCAGCTCCCAGCGCCCCAAAGGTGTGACCAGCATGGTGGCGATAGTGCCGCGCTCTTTCTCCCCGGCAATTGACTCCGGTGCGATTGCCATACAGCCGCTGAACAGGAACATCAACAGCACCATCGGCAAAATCATGGCAAAGATCATGCCGGCAGAGTCTTGCTCGGTGGCTAAGTTATATGCACCGGTGCCGGCGTTGATGTCAAAGGTGGGGGATAAGGCGTTTTTGTAAGAGCTCAATACTTCAGAAACCAATGAGTATGCCGCTTGAGACTCAATGCGTGTGCCATTGTAATAAATCTCAATATTGGGTGAGGAGTATGCGGCAGCATCTGCGTTGCGCGTTGCCAGTGTTTCTTCAAACCCGGCAGGAAACATGATTAAAAGGTCTGCCTCTTGATCGGTGATGCGCTGCTTGATGCTATCAACTTCACTAGCCGTAACATCAACGGTTTCTACGGTAGCGTCTTTTAACAGCGCAGATATCGAAGCCGGTGTGTTTGTTGAGTAGACCGAAGGCTTGTAATCCTCGTCAACACTCATAAAGCTACCCATAGCTGAGCCCATGAATGTGTAGAGCACATAGATCATCAGACCCGGTAGTATAAGGGTAGTGAGCATCATGCGACGATCAGTAAAGAAACGCGAAAACTCTTTCTTGATTATGGCTATAAGTCCTGACTGCATTATGCCACCTCCTCCACAACAGCGGAGTAGAGGTCAAAGAACACCTGCTCCAGATCTTTTCCGCCGGATACTTCAGCAAGTGTACCTTCCTTAATCATTTGTCCGTTGATGATGATGCCAACACGGTCGCAAAGTTTTTCGACCAAGCTAAATATGTGGGTGCTTAAAATAACGGTCTTGCCTGTCGCTTTAAGCTCCAGCAGATAGTCGGTTACCACTTTGGCGGTGATAACATCCAGTCCGTTGGTTGGCTCATCAAAGATGATTACGTCGGGATCATGCACCAGGGATATGACCAGCGAGGTCTTTTGCTTCATGCCGGTGGAGAGATTTCCTACTTTCACCTCAGCAAACTCATCGATTCCAAAGTGCTTGAAGAGCTTTTCCTTTCGCACAGCAGCCGTCTTTGAATCTACATTATGCAGTGTGGAGAAAAATCCAAACAAATAATTGGGAGTAAAAAAGTCCTCAAGTTTAAGTTCACTGGTGAGAAAACCTATGGAGGCGCGCACTTTCTCCGGGGCTGTAATTATGGAGTGACTCTCAATAACTGCGTCTCCGCTATCCGGCTTGATAAGTGTCGCCAACATGCGAAGCACTGTTGTTTTCCCGGCACCGTTAGGTCCCAGTAGTCCATAGATCTCACCTCGCTGCGCAGTAAGATCGAGATTATCTACAGCAATCCGCAGTGGTTGCTTAGCGTTTTCGATACGCATTTGCTTTGCAGACAACTTAAATGTCTTTGATAAGCCTCGCGCTTCGATGATCGGTCTTTGATCCATCGTTTCCTTCCTTTCTGTGCGCCTTTTTAGTGTTTCCATTTGTTAGCATCCCTCCTCGTAAATAAATATCTCTTCAATTCCCAGAGAAAAGTAATGCGCAATCTTGAATGCGAGTTGAATAGATGGGCTGTAGCGACCATTTTCAAGCGAACTGATAGTTTGGCGCGAGACATCAAGGGCATCGGCCAATTCCTCTTGGGTGATACCTCTCTCTTTACGCAACTGTTCGATATGGTTTTTCATGCTCACTTCCGATGCAAAGGTTGCTTTACAAAGAGCAGTATACTTGAATTTCCGGTGGTGTCAAGTTTGCTTTACATTTCTTGTCCAGTTTTGTTATGCGTGTAAAATACATGTATAATACATGCATTAAAACTATTGGAGGTGTAAACCATGCCGGCATTACAAGTAAGGGATTTCCCGGAAGAACTGTATGAACAGCTGAAAGAGGCTGCAAGGCGAGAGCATCGTAGTATTGCTCAACAGACAATTCATTTGGTTGATTGCGGATTAAACAGAAAAATACGAACCACATCAGGTGAGCCGGGGGAAACAGAAGAAGAGATACAAGCTCGCATTCGCAGGAGAAAAAAGCTGTTTGCAGAAATCGCGGCCAGCGAACCGATTATTGTTGAAGAGGGATTTCCTTCTGCGGTGGAAATCATTCGTGAAATGAGAGATTCCAGATGATAGTTCTTGATTGCAGTGCAGCAGTTGAGATCGTGTTAAAAACTGACAACGGCAATTGCATCTACGGTCTCATTGAGCCAAACGAGAAAGTGATAACCACAGATCTATTCCGTATCGAGATAATTAATGCGCTAAGCAAATACGTCAAATCCGGCAAAATCACTTTGGAGGAATCATTTAGACTTCTGGCCCGCGCAACCCACATGATCGATGAGTTTGTACCCATGCAGGAGTATTGTATAGGTGCACTCAAAGAATCAACGCGGCTTAACTACTCGGCTTACGACATGCTTTATTTGTTGCTGGCACAGCGCAGGCAAGCAATACTTGCCACATTAGACATGAAGCTGATAAAGCTTTGCGAGCAACAAGGCGTAGAGTGCATCCACATTCTTGATGCGGATTATCTTGAGGCAAACAGCGCGGTGCTGGAGGAGATAGATAAATCCTTGCAGGGCAAATCCACAGGGAAGCATTAAATCGGCACTTCCCTCCAGTAATAAAAACTACCAATGTAGTAAAATAGTCCTTTGCTTAAGGAAGCACCGATTTAACCATTGCACGCCATCTTCTGCTCAGTTTGCCCCAGCTATGTCCGAGCAGACAACGACATTACGCCAGGTAGTGCCGTAGCCTGCTCAAACAGATCTGGAACAAACTAAACAGAATCTGACGCACAAGCATTAAAACGGCACTTCCTTAACATAACTAAGAGCGCCCAAAGCTACCGGGCGCAACACATTTGAAGGGTTAAATATGTCAGGACATTCTAAATGGGCTACCACCAAACATCGCAAGGCCGCGCAGGATAAAAAGCGCAGCGCTTTGTTTTCCAAGCTGTCGCGCAACATCACTGTTGCTGCCAAAGAGGGCGGCGATCCAAATCCCGAGAACAACGCATCGCTGAGTGCGGCTGTTGCTAAGGCAAAAAGCTACTCGCTGCCAAAAGACAAAATAGATGCAGCGATAAAGAAGGCTTTTGGCGCCGGCTCTGACAGCGCTAAATGGGAAAACGTTGTCTACGAGGGATACGGTCCTGCCGGTGTAGCCGTATATTGCGAGGCACTCACAGACAACCGTAACCGCACTGCAGCAGATGTAAGAAGCGCGTTTACCCACAGCGGCGGAAACCTGGGTACCACAGGAAGTGTGGCATTCCAATTTGAGCGCAAAGGTCAGATCATGGTGGAGAAAAGTGCTTGCCCTGATGAAGACGAGTTTATGATGCAAGTAGCCGAAGCCGGCGGAGATGATTATGAGGACGGCGAGGATGAGTGGATCGTAACAACGGCTTCCACAGAGCTCACCAACGTGAGAAACGCCCTTGAAGGTCTTGGCATCGAAGTCAAAGGCTACGAGTTGATCATGGAGCCAACCACACCTACAGAGGTAAGCGTTAGCGATGCGAAAAAGGTCATGCGCCTTATCGACAGGTTAGAAGAGCTTGAGGATCTGCAAAATGTTTATCACTCCATGGACATCACCGATGAGATATTAGAGGCGTTGGAAGACTGATCTAAACCAGCTGCCCGGCATTAGACAAGATAGTGAGTATATATGCGCCTAGTAACCGCTCGCGTAATTAAAGCTCAAGAGGCAAAGCATGGGGTTCAACATCTGGTTGTCGAGTACGAGGAAGTTGACGGAGAGGTAGTGCAAGGCAAGGCATTGCTTTACGAAGACCTTGCTCCTCAGTGCGGCGTTGGCGACATGGTGTTGATGAATGTTACTGCCGTTGATCTAAAATTGGGTACCGGCGGTATAAGCCCGATCATTGCCAACATCACGGCTACCAGACAAAGCATCGATGACCCGCAAAATGGGTCAGTAGTTTTCAACGACCCGGCACCCGGTGGGGGGCACATCATAAAGCTTCGCTATACCCCTATGCAACACGATGTGCTGTCTGTAGAAGAGCCGGATTCGCCATTTCACAAAATAGTTAACGAAACCAACTCACTTAAAGGCACTCCGGTGGTCTGCTGTGAGTTGCATAGTCAAGTTCCGCTGATAGCTGCGGCGATTAAGCACGAATTACCGGATGCCAAAATCGTTTATTGCATGACAGACGAGGCGGCATTGCTGGCATCATTTTCTGATCTATTGGTGCAAATGCGTGAGAAAGGTCTGCTTTGCGCATCAATAACATGTGGGCAGGCTTTTGGCGGAGACTACGAAGCAGTAAATCTCTACTCAGGTATGTTGGCAGCAGTGGCAGTTTGTCAGGCAGACATTATTATTGTCGCTCAAGGTCCCGGAATTGTTGGCACGGCAACACGCTTTGGTCACGGCGGATTAGCGCAAGCTGAGGCGCTGAATGCTGCTGCAGTTTTAGACGGCATGCCAATAGCTACCTTGCGCATGTCTTTTACCGATGCGCGTGCGCGCCATCAAGGCGTAAGCCACCACACGATCACAGCGCTGAGCCGCGCCTGTTTGGTCAAATCCTACATTCCTCTTCCTCCGCACATTTCTGCTGAGCAAAAAGAGATTCTGGAGACTCAGATCGAGGAATCCGGCATAACCAAACGCCACACCATCGTAAACCCCGATTTCGATGCGGCGACCATAGATCTTATGGGTCTCAAGGTAATGACCATGGGGCGTACCCAAGAACACGATCCGGTGTTCTTCTCTGCTGCCTTTGCTGCCGGCATTTACGCTGCCAAAGTACTCAAAGAAAGAGGATAGGGTGAGGATGTGCAGTCCTCATCAATCAAACCTGCTTTTGCCCGAGCGCTCAAAGAGTATTTAACTTATCTGGCCTTTGAAAAAGGATCCTCAAAACTCACACTGGAAGCTTATGGACGTGATCTTGAGCGTTACCTTATTTGGATGTCAAAAAGCGGAGCCAATGACCTTGACGAAATTGAGCGCGATCAAGTAAGCGAATATCTGGTGCAGATGCAAACGCTGGAACTAGCTCCGGCAACGATTAAACGCCAGGTGGCTTCGATAAAAAGCTTTCATAAGTTCTGTGTGCGAGATGGGTCTTCAACCAAAGATCCCACTGCTGCCATGAGATTACCAAAGATACCCGATCTTCTCCCTGACACATTAAGTATCCAGCAAGTATGCACCTTGTTAGATCAGAGTTTTCCTGATACACCAGCTGGGGTACGCGACAGCGCAATGCTTGAAGTGCTTTACGGCTGTGGTCTCAGAGTATCGGAGTTGGTGGGCTTAGACAGACAAGCAGTGCTCTTAGATGAAGAGCTCTTGCGGGTCACAGGCAAGGGAGACAAGCAGCGGGTGGTGCCTATTAGCGGCACGGCGCTCAAAGCACTTAGTGCTTACTTATCCGGTGCGCGAAGCGATCTGCATCCCAAGCGCTCAGTTAAGCCCATAGACGGTATCGCAGTTTTCCTAAACACCAGAGGCAAACGCATCACCAGACAAGGTGTGTTCAAAATTGTCGACAAGTACGGCAGNNGGCAGGCTTGTAGGCATTGATGATCTTCATCCACACACCTTGCGCCATAGTTTTGCCACGCATCTTCTGGAGGGTGGGGCAGACCTGCGCGCCATTCAAGAAATGCTGGGGCACAGCGATATCTCCACCACGCAGATATACACCCACGTGGATCGCAGTCATATTAGAGAAGAGTATCTCTCAACGCATCCACGCGCCGGGCTAAAATAGAACGCATATCAGACATTCGTCAAGTCATCTTTCTTCATTCCCCTTCAAACCTCATGAGTTTTTATGTTTGTGGGGCTGTATCAAAAGTATGAGCTTAACTTTGATTGTCATTCCCGTACCCTCCTTGCTATTCCCGCGATGGCGGGAATCCATAAAAGACTGCTTATTCTTTATGCAAAACTAGATTCCCGCCATCGCGGGAATGACAGAGCGGGACGCGGGAATGACAGAGGCTTTGTGTTGTTAAATCGGCACTTCCTGGTAAATCAAAGCATTCTAATAGATAAAAACTGTATATAAGGTGCAAAATATGCATATTGAGTTTTGAATACAATCAAATTATACTTGCAGAAATAATTATGCTTTACCAGCCGGCACGAAGAGATGTGACTAAATGAAAAGCAAAATACTGGCAGTATTGGTAGTTATGATATTGGCGCTGGCTATGGCACCAACAGTTGCTCACGCTATGCAGATGTTTGTGAAAAAACAGACCGGTGAAAGCAAGATCAGTACTCTTGAGGTTGAAACAACAGACACTGTTGCGCAAGTAAAGCAAATTATGCAGAGTAAAGAGGGCATCGCTCCCGAGTTGCAGCTACTGGTCTACAAGGGCGAAAAACTAGAGGATGCAAAGACGCTTGCAGACTGTGGTATTAATGTGAAAGATCAGACGCTGTATTTAATTGTGAGCGGAGAAACAGCTAATTGTGGAGACGAGGGCGATGGCAGCAATTTGAAGTGGTCTTTCAATATAGATACCGACGTCCTTACTATCTCTGGCACGGGTACAATGGGAGATTATGCTCCCCAAGGGGCTCCGTGGTATCCCTTCCGCAACCTAATCAGTACGGTGGTGATCGATGATAATGTTGTCTCGATTGGATCCAGTGCATTTTATGACTGTGCTGCGCTCACATCCGTTAGCATCCCGGACAGTCTCATCTCGATTGGATCCGGTACGTTTTCTGGCTGTACCGCGCTCACGTCTGTAGACATTCCGGGCAATGTCAACGATATCTTCGAAAATGCGTTTAATGGTTGCTCAAAACTTAGCAGCGTGACATTTGCGGGGCAGAGTCCTCCTGGGATTATACCATCTGCATTTGATAATCTTGCCGCAAGTGGCACCGTGTATTACCCTGAGGGTGCTGCCACTGCCTACAGCAACATTTTGACTTCTATGGCCCTGAACAACAGCAACTGGAAATCCGGAGCCAAAGTCAGCGGTGTGATCATGACAATGCCACAACCCACTGCGGGGGCAACGGCGTCTGCATTGCAGGCGAGCGTAACTACCACCGGGGTTACGCTTGATGAAGGTGTCTGGATGCAATGGGACGCAAATACCGACGATTATGTCTTGTTGCCGGCAGATACTGTTTTTGAAGAGGGAGAAGCCTATTATTATTCGATCGTTCTAAGAGCTGATGAGGGTTATGCTTTTCCCGAAAATGGTGCGGAAATCACAATATCTTTTGCGAAACTAAATGGTGAGAATGCGCTCTCTGATATACCACATGCATCTGCGCTTTCATTCCTCTACCGATTTGATATTCCAGTCACCTACACTGTTTCCTATAGCGCAAACGGTGGCAGCGGCACAATGCCAAGCGTTACGGCAACAGCAGGTCAAGCCATTGCTCTCCCAAGCTGTGCATTTACCGCGCCGGCAGGCAAGGAATTCAAAGCGTGGAGTATTAATGGTACGCAGTACGCTGCAGATGCAACTTACACCGTTAGCGCAAACACAACTGTTACAGCAATGTGGCAAGATACGTCCGCTTCGACTCCAACTCCAACACCAACTGACCCGGATCCAACTCCGACACCAATTGACCCGGATCCAACTCCAACTCCCACACCAAGCGACCCGGATCCAACACCGGCTCCCACACCCACGCCAAGCGACCCGGATCCAGCACCTACACCATCGCCAATTGACCCGGATCCAGCACCGGCTCCCATGCCCACACCAACTGATCCGGATCCAACTCCAAGTGAACCTGTCGTAACTCCTACGCCGGACGACCCGGACTCAACACCTACACCAATTGATCCACCTGATTCAACTGATTCAACCATGCCACATACCGGCGACCGTAGTTATGCAATTATGCTGATAGTCATACTGGTAATATCTGCACTTGCCTTAATTGGCGCAGCAGCATGGCAAAAAAACGTCAAATTATGAGATGACAGTCAAACATAAATCGGCGCTTCCCAGTACTCGATGTGATAGTTTTTGCTATTACAGTGAAGGCAACCCCACCAAAAAGAACATTATGCAGCCATAAAGTTTTCGTAATTATATTGTGTGACCAGTAACTTTAAAGTAATATAAACAGTGGTGTAAAAAGTAGTTATATTATGCATCTAAGCAGAAAATTATGCATAATTTAATGCATAAAAATTATACATTAAATTGCTATTGTAAAACTTAGATAGGAATGAAGGACCTTGACGAGATGAAATAGCATCGCAAAGGGGGCGGAAAACCGCTATCTGATTCTTCTGTTTACATGAATCCGCTGGCGGTAATGTGGGAGTAAAAGAGATGGGGTTACCGCCGTGGAGAAGTCCGACCTTTCAGGGGTCAATTTGGCGAAAATTAAATACAGATTTTAAACCTCGAGGTCTTTTGGTGCGCAAAAGCCAAAAGACCATTGGTGGTTACACCACACGGTATCCGAAAAGTCTCATTCTGTCATTCCCGCGTAGGCGGGAATCTAGTTTGCATAAAGAATGAGTCGTTTGTTATGGATTCCCACCTTCGCGGGAATGACAATTTGGGTTAGACACAATGTTTTTGGACAGTCTGACCATAGGTTTGTACATGGAGATTGGATGAGAAGATGGATAAGCCAAAAGTGAGGCGCGCAATACTTGCCGTATTCTTGTCTGCAGCACTAATAATGCAGACATCAGGGTTCTTAAACGGGTGGCAGCTCAAAAGCAACTCTGATGCAGTCATAAACAATACGACAAATTACGTCGCCGAAGCGGACAATACTGCAAACGATGCGCTTGAAGCCGTTTCAGATGAAGTAGTTGACGTGCAAACAGGCGAACTTGCTTTGCAGACTGACGATACCGCAACCGAAACAAACGATGCGGCAGCAAATTATGTTGAGGGTGAACAAGTTGCAAGTGCAGTTGAGCCTGCAATTGAGCCTATCATAGCCGATGTCAGCGAGCCGGTAGTCGTAGATGAATCCGCTACCGAGGAAGACAAAGCCTTAAACACGATACCGGTTGGTGACAGCGTTTCAACGCGAGCTGTAGTAGCTTCCGGCAACTGCGGAGCACAAGGCTCCAATCTCCAATGGGCGTTTGATGATGTAACAGGCACGCTTACCATCACAGGTATAGGGGCGATGGCAGCGTTTTATAATATGACAGCGCCTTGGTATATCACGAGAAATTACATCACTAGAGTTGTTATTGAAGAAGGCGTTACAAGCATCGGAACTGAAGCATTCAGAAACTGTGTCGAACTTATAAATGTATCTGTTCCAAGCAGCCTTGAATCTGTCGGCACAAGTTGCTTTTATAGCTGCGGAAAATTAACTGACATCACGTTACCTAATGGTTTACGCAGCATTGGCAGCTATGCATTCAACGGAACCGGATTGAGATCGATAGTCATACCTTCGAGCGTTAGCACTATCAATTCTTACGCATTCAGGTATTGTGCATCTTTAAGTAAAGTGACATTCTTAAACACAAGTGCCCCTAGTATAAGTGCTACAGACACCTTTTTGAATGCACCTGCAAGTGGCACCATCTATTACCCGGCAGGAGCCACAGGCTACACCGATGACTGGAA